>NZ_JBSHNS010000619.1:0-276 GCF_053601635.1 Pontimicrobium sp. MEBiC01747 | reverse complement strand
GATTTCAAGGAGAACAAGGAATCCCTGGTGTACAAGGACCACAAGGACCTGCCGGAACAAACGGTGTAGATGGTGCAGTTGGACCTGAAGGACCGCAAGGACCTGCTGGACCTAAAGGAGATCAAGGAGACCAAGGATTTCAAGGAGAACAAGGAATCCCTGGTGTACAAGGACCACAAGGACCTGCCGGAACAAACGGTGTAGATGGTGCAGTTGGACCTGAAGGACCGCAAGGACCTGCTGGACCTAAAGGAGATCAAGGAGACCAAGGATTTC
>NZ_JBSHNS010000618.1:0-1274 GCF_053601635.1 Pontimicrobium sp. MEBiC01747 | reverse complement strand
ATGCTGTACCTGGCGATGTTGTAGATGTACAAACGTTTAAAAAGCGTAAAGCGTATTATGAAGGTAAAGCGATTGCTTTTCATAAATTATCAGATAAGCGTGTAACTCCTGCTTGCGAACATTTTGGAACATGTGGAGGTTGTAAATGGCAAGACATGGGCTACGAGCACCAATTGTTTTATAAAGAAAAAGAGGTTACTAATAATTTAACTAGAATTGGACATATAGAATTACCAGAAGTTACCCCAATTTTAGGTTCTAAAGCGCAATATTTTTATAGAAATAAAATGGAATTTTCTTTTAGTGACTCTCGCTGGTTAACTATAGAAGAAGTGCAGTCTGATGAAGATTTAGGTGATAGAAATGCTTTAGGATTTCATATTCCTGGAATGTGGGATAAAATACTAGATATAAAAACATGTCATTTGCAAGCAGACCCGTCTAACGCTATACGTAATGCGGTTAAGGAATTTGCTATTAAAAACGAATTAGAGTTTTTTAATACGCGTAATCAAACAGGATTATTACGTACTATGATGATTAGAACTGCTTCTACTGGAGATATTATGGTCATGATTCAGTTTTTTAAGGAAGACAAAGTCAAACGTGAACTGTTATTAGATTTTCTTGCCAATACTTTTCCTGAAATTACTTCTTTACAGTATGTTATAAATAGCAAAGCAAATGATACTATTTACGATCAAGATGTAATTTGTTATAAAGGACAAGACCATATTTTTGAAGAAATGGAAGGTTTAAAGTTTAAAATTAATGCTAAATCGTTTTACCAAACCAATTCTGAGCAAGCCTATGAACTTTATAAACTAACACGTGACTGTGCAGGTTTAACAGGAGACGAATTGGTTTATGATTTATATACAGGAACGGGTACTATTGCGCAATTTGTATCTAAAAATGCAAAAAAAGTGGTTGGTGTAGAATCTGTACCAGATGCAATTACTGCTGCTAAAGAAAATGCCCTATTAAATGGTATTGATAATGTAGATTTTTACGTTGGGGATATGAAAAACGTATTCAACCAAGAGTTTATTAATACACATGGGCAGCCAGATGTTATTATTACAGACCCTCCAAGAGATGGAATGCACAAAGACGTTGTACAGCAAATATTAAATGTTGCTCCTAAAAAAATAGTATATGTAAGCTGTAATAGTGCTACACAGGCTAGAGATTTAGCTTTAATGGATGCGACATACAAAGTAACTAAAACACAAGCGGTAGATATGTTCCCGCAAACTCATCACGTCGAGAAC
>NZ_JBSHNS010000617.1:0-12345 GCF_053601635.1 Pontimicrobium sp. MEBiC01747 | reverse complement strand
ACAAAACTTAATAAACTCTGCGGTTAAGGTAAAAACAGCAGAGAATGATGCCATTTCTTCTATACAAAATTTAACTGGTGATAAATTAGATATAAAGAAAGTTGAGAGCTCAATAGATAGTTTAATCATTAAAGTTGGTGGAGATATGAATAAACTATTGGAAGTTGCTAAATAATACATAACCAAAAGAATTAACATTAATAAGATATAATTATGAGCGAAATAAATTGGGATGATTTAGCTGATAAAGCTGCTTCGCAAACAGATGAAGAATTTAATGCACAAATGGCAAACTTAACAAGTTTAAAAGTTACAGAAATTGATGCTTTTATTGCACAAAGTGCTATAACCAATGCTAATGCAGTAAAAGTTTTAAAAGAAATTAATGATGCTACGGCATCTAATAACCAAAAGGCTGTAGCTATAGCTAACGTAGATAAAGGCGTTAATTTTTTAGTAAGCTTAGTTACGAAAATAGTATAATTAAATTTCTGTTGAGGGGCAGAAATCATTCTAAATATTACTTTTTTTAGAATGAGAAAACGTACACTTATCGCTGTGTACGTTTTTGCTTTATATTAGGTGTTAATTACTCTTTTATTTTAATTAGAGTAGAGTTCAATTAAAGTTTTCATACTTTGTTTCATTTCTGTTAAACCAAAAATAAAGGTATGTCGTAATATATTCACTGAAGTATCTTCCTCAGAAATTTTTACATTCTCAATTAAATCTTTTATTGTTTCAAAAAAATCTTTGCTAGTGCTGTCGGCTATTTCTTTTCCTTTAGAGAGGTTTTCTAAAATTGTATTTACTAGAGCTTTAATCTTTTCTGTATCTTTTTCAATATTTGAAGTTTCATCTATAACATTGGTTTGCGATTCTTGTCCTACACGATGAATTATTATTATAGAATTGTAGAGAGTTCTTATATGTTTAATTCGAGATTTTAAATTATCGCTATCTGAAAACCTGACATTTTCAGTCATGTCTTCGGCCAAGTTTATATATTTATGGAATAAACTTGCATGTTTACTACCATCCTCATTATCTTTTTGTTTAGTATTAGCTATCGCAGAATTAAACCTATTATTTGCTGCTTTTAAAGCTTCTTTCATATAGCGTTTTGCTCTATCTTCAGACTTATCTGGCCAGATAATAAAAGTAACAAGTGTGCCTACACAAACTCCAATTGCTATGGCAATTAATCTATCTATAGTAACATTTAAGATACCACTTTCTGATGCTAAGGCAATTGCTAGCGCAGCGACAATACCATAACGCCAACTTTTTTTAAAACCAGTAATAAAATTAATAACTAGCATAGAAACACCTAAAGATATTGCGGTACCAACATTTGATGGTATTATGGTAGAAATTGTAAAGCCTATAATGCTGCCAACAATAGTTGCCACAACTCTAGATTTAGCTTGCGATATTGTATTTCCTATACTTGGTTCTACTATAAATACTGCCGATAATACGCATAAAAAAACTTCTTTGCTTTCTATACTTTTTATAATAACAAAAGCAAGTATAGCTGCTGTTGCAGACTGTAAAGCTAAACGCAAAGCATCTTTTTTATTGTTTGTATTGAATTTTATGTTAAATGGTAATTGCATGTGGCAAATATATAAAACAAAAAAACGCACACTGTAAAGTGTACGTTTTGTATATAAACTATAAAAGTTGTTTTATATCGTTTTTAATTATGCATTAAGCATTACTGGCATAACTAACATGGTTACATTTTCTCCTTCATCTAAACCATCAATTGGTGTTAAAATACCAGCTCTGTTAGGCATACTCATTTCTAATTGCACATCGCTAGCATTTAAATTATTTAACATCTCGGTTAAAAAGCGAGAGTTAAAACCAATCTGCATATCATCTCCTTGATAATCGCAAGTTAAACGTTCTTCAGCTTTATTACTGTAATCAACATCTTCAGCAGAAATATTTAATTCTGCTCCAGCAATTTTTAAACGAATTTGGTGAGTTGTTTTGTTAGAGAAAATACTAACACGTTTTACCGAGTTTAAAAACTGAGTACGATCTATACTTAACTTATTAGGGTTTTCTTTAGGAATAACCGCTTCATAGTTAGGATATTTACCATCTATTAAACGACATATTAACACTGTGTTCTCGAAAGTAAACTTTGCATTAGAGTCGTTATACTCTATAGTTACTTCTTCATCACTTGCAGATAAAATACCTTTTAATAACGTTAAAGGTTTTTTAGGCATAATAAACTCTGCTACTTGAGAAGCACTAACATCTTCGCGAGTGTATTTTACTAACTTATGAGCATCTGTAGCAACAAAGGTTAAGTTGTCTGTAGAAAATTGAAAGAAAACACCACTCATTACAGGTCTTAAATCGTCGTTACCAGCAGCAAAAATAGTTTTGCTAATAGCTGTAGCTAAAATATTTCCTGCAATAGTTGTAGCACTTGGATCCTCTAAAGCAACGGCTTTAGGAAACTCATTGCCATCTGCATATGCTAATGCATATTTACCATGATTAGAGCTTATTTCTACAGTATTATTATCTTCTATTACAAAGGTTAAGGGTTGTTCTGGAAACGTTTTTAAAGTGTCTAATAATAAACGAGCAGGAATAGCAACGCTACCAACACTATCACTTTCTATATCTAAAACAGAAGACATTGTTGTTTCTAAGTCGCTTGCAGAAACGGTTAGTTTAGAATTATCAATATCAAACAAGAAATTATCTAAAATGGGTAAGGTGTTAGAACTATTAATTACACCTCCTAAAACTTGTAATTGTTTTAGTAAATAAGTACTCGATACTATAAATTTCATTTGGTTATTTATAAGGTATTATATTATGGTTTGTTATTGTGAGTTTTGAGGTTGTTACTATTAGGGATAGCTTACAAAATGACACAATAAATACTAACTTTTAATTTAAATTATTCACAAAAAGTTATCAACACAAATATATTATTTAACTCTTTAATAGAGAAACAAACTTATTAACAAGTTGAGCCCTTAAAAAGTGCTATTGTAGAGTTGTATTTATTAAGCTTTTTTGGAATATTTTCTTTTTCTTAAAAAGTTAAATAAAAAGCCAAAAAGCCCTAAAATAAAGAGTGGTAGCACAATATTTATTAATTGCCACTTGGTTTTTTCTTTTGCTATTTTTTGCTGATCTAAAAATGCTACAGCCACTTCTTTAGAGCGAATGTTTATAAGTCCATCGTCATCTAAAAGATAATTTACAGCATTTAGTAAAAATTCTTTATTCCCAAAGGTTTGTAGCGTACCACGATCGAAACCTAATTCTTCTGGTCCATTTCTGCCAATTTCATTTTTTATAACATCTCCATCGGAAATGACAATCATTTTTGTATCGGTACTTTTATTTTTAATATCTGGTAAATCAAAAGGCTTAATTCTATTATTGTAAACCGATGTAAATTCACCTTCTAATAATACAGCTAAAGTTTGTGATCCTTTATTAAAGGTTTTAGGGTCTGGTGCTTCATTTACAGATTCTAAGCTAATAATTGCAGGAGTTCCTTCTAATTTACTTAATGGAGCACTTTCTAGCAAAATGGTCTTTTTAATATTGTTTTTAAGCGTATCTATTGGGTTTGCAAAATCAAACTTTAAAAAGTTCAAGTTGTTTACAATAGGGTGTTTACTAGAACTCGTAGCCAATGGCGAATAGGTCCATGGTAAATTGTCTACACGAGATTCGCTACCTTCTCCTTGCGCTAAAGTTATAGGAGCCGAATACATAGACTTTACAAGTAATGGGTTAGTACGAACTCCATATTTGAAAAAGAAATCGGTTAAGTTTAAATCTCTACTTACTGCAACATTTTTACCTTCAATATTGTACAGGCTGTCTTTTTCCATAGCAACAGCATCCAGTAACCAGAGACTTTTCCCTCCGTTCATGGTGTATTGGTCTAGTACTAATTTTTCATTTTCAGAAAAGGCTTCTGTTGGTTTTGCAGAAATTATTAAATCGTAGGTATTTAACGATTTAGATGTTTTTACAGGATTTGTTGCAACACTATCTAATGTAAATGGCGCAATAAAATAGTAATCGCGAAGGGTCTTTACAAAATCGAAAATATATTTATTTTCTAATTGTCCGTTACCTCTTAAAATACCAATTTTTCTACGCTTCGGGTTTACTAACTTACCAAAACCATCTGCAAAAGCGTACTCTAAGTGTTGTACAGAATTAGATACTAATTCTTCTTGCGTAGCACCAATTTTATTTTTTACTAACGGAATTTTTACTGTTTGGTTATTAAAACTAGCCAATGCCCAAGGAAATATAACTCGTTGTGAATTTTGTCCATTTTTACCCTGTACACTTAACTGCATTGGTGTTAGTCCACGATCATTTAATATTTGCATACTACGCTCTCGTGTTTCTTCTTCCTCAATAGGGTTTATAAACTTAAATTTAATATTACCATTATAAGCAGAAAACTCTTCTAGAATTTGTTTAGTTTCGGTTTGTAGACGTCTAAATTCTGAAGGAAAATCTTCACCTTCTAGAAACACATCTATTATAATAGGTGAATTAACTTCCTTTACAACATTTAAAGCCGCTTCGCTTAGTGTATAGCGTTTATCTGAAGTTAAATCGAAACGTTTATATACAGATGAACTTAATATGTTTAGTACGAGTAATACAACAGGAACAATAGCTATATAAGCCCATTTTATAGGTTTTGAACCTTCTCTATTAATACGTTTAACTGTAAAGAAGAGAAAAATAGCTGTTATACTTAAAAAATATAAGATATCTCGTGTATCTAATACACCAAGACTCATACTTTTATAGTGTGCACTCATTCCTAATTGCTCTATAAAATTGCTTGTACTTAAATCTGCTACACCTTCGAAGCCTATGTAGAATAGAAAGCACATAAACACCGCACTAATAAAAGCAACGATTTGGTTATCGGATAATGTAGATGCAAATACACCAATAGCAGTATAAGCAGCTACTAGAAATAACAGTCCAAAATAAGAACCTAAGGTACTGCCAACATCTAAATTGCCAACAGGGTTCCCTAATTGATTGACTGTATAAACATATAAGAGGGTAGGTAAAAGTGCGAGTATGATTAATAAGAATGCGCCTAAGTATTTACCTAATACAATTTGTAAATGCGAAATTGGTTTAGTCAACAACAGTTCTAAAGTACCTTGTTTTTTCTCATCGCTAAAACTACGCATGGTAACCGCAGGAATTAAGAAAATAAGTATCCAAGGTGCTAATAAAAAGAACGAAGATAAATCGGCAAAACCGTAATCAAGAATATTAAAATCTCCTTTAAAAACCCATAAAAAGAGTCCGTTTAATATTAAAAATATTGCAATCACTAAGTAACCTATTGGTGAAGCAAAAAATGAGTTTATTTCTTTTTTTAGTAATGCGAACATCTAAAATTTTATGTTTTTAGTTCCCGAAAAGGCGGAAATTGTATTGTTTATTTTTATCAAAGATATTAAACCTGCAGATAATTTAAATGACTTTAAATTTAAAGAAATCTAATCCTTTTTATTTTTTCTAATTACCCCACTTATCAGAAAAACTGATATACCTATTATTAAAAAAATAAATCCCCTTTTAGAATGCTCAGAACTTTCTTTTTCTAGCTCTTTAGCTTCATTATAATACTCCTGAGATGTTTTATTAATAGAGTCTAATTGTATATTGGTATTTTCTTTTACTCCTGAATTATTAATTGCAGACATGGAGTTGTTTGACAATATATAAAATGATAAAAATAAATACAGTAATGTTTTTTTCATGATTTTAAAATAGAATGTATAAAATTTCGTCAATCCTCAATCGTCAATCTAAACTCACCAATTTATCTACGCTCCATGCTTCTGGTTTTCCATTAAATAAAGGCTTAGTTTGTGCCCAAACACCTTTAAATAAATCGGAATGTCTGTAATTTTCTAAATCGGCTTCAGTATTCCAATAACTATACGTAAAAAAGATGTTGGTATTGTGCTTATCTCTATATAATTCTAAAAACTGACAACCTTCAAAATTACGAATGCGTTGTTTTACAGTTTCAAAATTTGCTAAAAATTCAGGAACATGCTCTTCAGCAAAACTCATTTTTACAATACGTACAAACATTAAAAATTGTTTTTTGTTTCTGGGTATGGCGAAACCTTGTTAATAAAATTAACGGTAACAGTATCTCTTAAATTTAGTCCCATAAGCGTACTAGCACTACCAACCGAACTACTATTACTTTTATAAATAGCGATTTCTAAATAATTAGACGAATTAAAAACAACTAAGCCACGGCCTTCGTCATTTCGTTTATCTTCAGGGATTTCAAAATTAACAATATCGCTATATTTCGAATATATTTTTTTGAACTTATAATTTCTGGCAGAAATTTCAAAGGCTCTTCCTTTTTGTATTGTTTCAAAAAAGGCCTGTTTTATATTAGTAATAACATTGCCGTAATTATCTATATAAATGATACTACCTATAATCTGTGTTTTTTCGTCATTAACATAAGGTGCTAAATTTCTTATAGGCTTTATATTGGTTATAGGTTTACCAATAATACCCAAAGCACCACCTCGAGCAATGTGGCAAGCAACCTTTACAAAAGCATCCAATACAGGGATACTAGTTTCTATTCTATCGTGTATATTAATTTCTACAAGTTGTTCTGGAGTAATTTCAGAACAAATCATACTCATAATGCCGTTATTAGCACAAACAAAATAATGTCCGTTAAGTTTTATAGCAATATGTTTGTTTTCTTCATTAATTTCAGAATCTATACCAATAATATGTATTGTGCCTTCTGGAAAACTACTGTAAGCGTTTTGAATTATATAAGCGGCTTCTGGAATGTTGAAAGGAGAAACAGAATGTGAGATATCAACAATTCTAACATCGGGTAATTCGCTATAAATAGCTCCTTTTACCGCACCAGCAAAGTGATCTTTCTCACCAAAATCTGTTGTTAATGTAATAATTGCCATGGACTAATTGTTGATATTTTTTTGAATTAACAAACTTAAAAATGTGTAAGTTTGTTAAGTAATTTGTTGGTATAGCTTTACTGTAGCAAAACTAATAAAACTTAAGAGAAAAATTTAATTAAATCGTCTAGCTTTTGAACGAAATTATAATAGAACTTGAAGAAATAAGCCCAAAAGAGTTTTTTGGAACTGGAAATGAAAATATTGTACTGCTTAAAAAGTACTTTCCAAAATTAAAAATTGTAGCCCGCGGTAGTAAAATAAAAGCATTTGGAGAAGAAGAATTATTAGATGAATTCGATAGGCGCATGACGATGCTTTTAAAACATTTTGGGAAGTATAATAAACTAGACGAAAATGTTATAGAGCGTGTGTTAACTAGCCAAAGTAGTGATGATTATACAACATCTACACAAAGTGGAGAAGTTATAGTGCATGGTGCAAATGGAAAATTAATTAAGGCACAAACGGCTAACCAGCGTAAATTGGTAGAGCTAATGCGTAAAAACGATATGGTTTTTGCAATTGGCCCAGCAGGTACTGGAAAAACTTACACAGGGGTAGCTTTAGCAGTACAAGCGTTAAAAAATAAAGAAGTAAAACGTATTATATTAACACGTCCAGCAGTAGAAGCAGGGGAGAACCTAGGGTTTTTACCAGGAGATTTAAAAGAAAAATTAGATCCATACATGCAACCGTTATACGATGCATTACGTGATATGATTCCGGCAGAAAAACTTGCGCATTACATTGAAAACGGAACAATACAAATTGCGCCTTTGGCATTTATGAGAGGTCGTACGTTAGATAATGCTTTTGTTATTTTAGACGAAGGGCAGAACACGACACATAACCAAATGAAAATGTTTTTAACCCGTATGGGTAAAAGTGCTAAGTTTTTATTAACAGGAGATCCCGGACAAATAGATTTGCCACGACGTACCATTTCTGGCCTAAAGGAAGCTCTTTTAGTGTTAAAAGACGTTGAGGGTGTTGGCATGGTCTTTTTAGATGATAAAGATGTAATACGCCATAAACTGGTTAAGAAAATTATTGCAGCATATAAGCAAATTGAAAATGCAGAATAAGGTTGAAGTTGAAGTTGAAGTTGAAGTTGAAAATGATGATATTAAATTAGGCTTTTTGTAAAAAAGAAATAAAAGCCAAAAAACAACTAGTATTTAAAATTATACAGAATATATTCAGAACTATTTAAAGGACTAATGAGTAATACAATAATAGATTCCAATTTTAATTTTCCAGGACAAAAAAGTGTTTATAAAGGAAAAGTAAGAGCTGTTTACAGTTTAGAGAACGACCGTTTGGTAATGGTAGCTACCGATAGATTAAGTGCTTTCGATGTAGTAATGCCAAAAGGAATACCTTACAAAGGACAAATTTTAAACCAGATTGCGACTAAATTTATGGCACAAACTGAGGATATTGTGCCAAATTGGTTAACAGCAACTCCAGATCCTAATGTTGCAGTAGGGGAGTTATGTGAGCCTTTTAAGGTAGAAATGGTTATTCGTGGGTATATGTCTGGTCATGCTGCTAGAGAATATAAAGCGGGTAAACGTATACTTTGTGGAGTGCCTATGCCAGAAGGTATGAAAGAGAATGACAAGTTTCCAGAACCAATTATTACACCAGCTACTAAAGCAGAAATGGGAGATCATGACGAAGATATTTCTCGTGAAGATATTTTGAAGAAAGGTATAGTTTCGGAAGCTGATTATTTGGTTTTAGAAGATTACACACGCAAATTATTTACTCGTGGTACCGAAATTGCTGCGTCTCGAGGTTTAATTTTAGTAGATACTAAATATGAATTTGGAAAAACTAAAGATGGAAAAATCGTTTTAATAGACGAAATACATACGCCAGATTCTTCACGCTATTTTTATGCTGATGGTTATGAAGAACGCCAAGAAAAGGGAGAAGCACAGAAACAATTGTCTAAAGAGTTTGTGCGTCAATGGCTAATTGCTAATGGTTTTCAAGGCCTTGAAGGGCAAACTGTACCAGAAATGAGTGATGCCTATATTGAGAGTGTTAGCGAACGTTATATTGAGTTATACGAAAATATTATGGGAGAGCCTTTTGTAAAGGCAGATGTTTCTAATATTCAAGAACGTATTAAGAACAATGTGGAGGCGTTTTTGGCTGAATAAAAAAACTAAAACAGTTATAATATTTTGAAAAGACCTTGAGAAAATCAAGGTCTTTTTTATTTTGAAAGTAATTTATCAGGAATCTCATAAGTAGCAGAGTACATTAAGTTTTCCTTTCGTTTTTTTAATTGTTCTAAAGCTTTTTTGTGCCATACTGTATCTTCAGCAGTTGTATTGAAATTTTCGTAAGTTAACACATCATAAAATTTTCCATTTAGCCAAGATTCTATGCCTTGGATAATTATTCCTTTTTCCTGAATACGTTTAAGTACAATTTCAAAATCAGTTTCTGAAAAGTAATAGGAACTTTCTACATCGAAACCACTATTAAGATTTTTAAGCCCGTAAAATATGTGTGTTTTTAGGTAGCCTGATTTGTTCAATAATAGTGCTATTAATTCTTAATGCTACTAAGTTAAGCTTAACAGTAGCGATACTTGGTAAACTAACGGGATGACTTCTTTAAAATGACTAAAAATGAGTCATTTTTTATAAAATCATGGACTTGTGTAAAGAGTACCATGTTGTAACCAGCTGTATTCGCTAGTATAATGGATTGGTTCTATCTTCATTAAACTCCAGCATTAATTCCGTAATCATCTTGTTTGCCCATTCCGCTATTTCTACTTTTTGGATTGAGTATACAAACCCTTCCATTCTAAATTGACCTTGAATATCTATTATTTTTCGCCTTTCTAAGAATGAGATTACTTTATCAGCTCTATCATCCCTTTGGACTTTAGTCGAATATGAATGTTTTCGCATTTCTTTTTTATCAATATGGCTTGGTTTCATAGCTGTACGAACTTCACTTTTAGCCTCAAAATTTTTCCATTCAATTGATTCTAACCTTGAGTGAGCTATTAGATTCCTAAGTTTTACAAAATGATTATAGTCGTCGTAGAGCTTACTTGACTTATCAAAATCCTTATTATTAAGAATTTTATATAGAACAAAAGGACGCTTATCCATTTTCGGACGTTCTGATTCAGGATATTGTTCGTTTAACTCAGCATTATTTGAGATAGAATCCTCAATGTTTGTCAAATAGCATTCAAAAGCAGAGTACAAAGTCAATATTAATGGTGTTACTAAACTGACAGCTATATCTTTATTATTTTCCATTAGAATAGATAACTTATCGACTGATTTAAAAAGTGGATAGTGTTGAGGAAATACAGTATCTATTCCTGATATGTACATAGGTTTCTTTAATTGGTTACAACATAAATATAAAAGATATAATTAACTATATAAAACAAAAGACCTCACAATTACGCAAGGTCTTTAATTTGTTATGTAAAACTAATTTTTAGTTATTCTGTAAAACCTCTAATATATCTTTAGGTTCTGCACGCTCTGTATAACGCTCGGTAACAAAATCGTAAATAATTTTACCATTTTCGTTTATAATGTATGTGGCAGCTAATGGTAGCTCGTAATTGTTGTTACCATTGTGTTTATCTACATGAATGTTAAACTCATTAGTATACAAATCTTGTAAATCTTTTGGCATTTTAAATACTAGGCCTAGGTTTTTAGCAACTTTATTATCTACATCGCTTAATACTTGAAATGATAATTCGTTTTTTTCGCTTGTTGTTAAGGATTGGTCTGGAACTTCTGGAGAAATAGCTATTAATTCGGCATTATTAGCTTCAATTTCTGGTAATATATTTTGTAATGCTCTTAACTCCATATTACAATACGGACACCAACCACCTCTATAAAATGATAACACTACACGTTTGTTTTTTAATCTATTAGATAGTGTAACAGGCGTATTTGTAGCATTTACTAATGTAAAATCGTTTATTATATCTCCTGTTTTTAAAGCATTTTTGGTAATATTAGATTGTATTAATGCTTGAGTTGCATTATCCATTATATTATATTTTTCGCTAGCTAGTACTTTTTTTGTGGCAGCTGCTTTAGTATCTAATTGTTCTTTTAATGTCATGTTTAAAGTATTTTCAACTTTGGTCGTAATAAAAAAGGATTCCTAAATTAGGAATCCTTTTTTTATTTAACATATTTTAAAGAAGACTATTCAATAATTATACGTTTATTAATTTTCTGTCCAGCAGTTTCAATGCTTAAAATGTAAACAGCGGTATTTAATTTACCAAACTGAATGGTTTTATTAAATGTTCCTGCTGTGTTTTTAAATGATTGTGTGTTTATTAATCGTCCACTTAGGTCAAATAATTTTACATTAACATCTTCACTATTTATAGTGTTAAATGATAAGTTTATAGCTCCATTAGATGGGTTTGGCCATAAGCTTATTGCATTTTCTAAATTAAATTCAGGTACACTTAATGCTGCTGTACCACAAATTTCTATAGCATAGTTTTGGAATACACCTCCGTCTTCAGAAGGGTAACCATCTGTAGCAGTAAGAATCCAGTTCCCTTGAGCGTTTTCACCATTAAAAGCAGATAATACTTCTTCTGGTTGAATAATACCTCCAACAGCAGGAGCTGTAGCACTACATACTACAGGGCCAGAAGCTTGATCATCATACGTTGCTGCTATATCATCTGTACCGTCATCACATTTACTATTAGCTAACATAATTACTTCAGTTCCATTTGGCGATGTTAATTTAAGTTCCATATCTCCAGCCCAAATGTGCTGTACATTTACTGTTACATTTATATCTGAAATTACTGTATCTGCACTAATATTTATTGTAGATGTTATTACGTGCTCTGTAGTTCCTGTAGATGGTATTGTTATATTATTTTCGGTAGAATTATAAGTACTACATACAATTGCAGCTGTTGTAAAATTATATACACTAGAGTAGCTAGATTCGCCACAGCTATTTGTAGATTTTACTCTCCAGTAGTATTGAGTAGATTCTGATAATGTTGGTGTTGTAAAAGTAGCGGCATTAACAACATTAGATGTTGTATTTGCTGTAAAAGCAGCATCTGTAGCTGTTTCAACTGTATAGGTTTCTGCTTCTGCTATAACTGCCCAATTTAAGTCTACTGCTAATGCTGTACCAGTTGCTCCATTGGCAGGTGTTGTTAATCCTGGTGCTACTGGTGCAGCTCCATTAACATTTAAATCTAAATCTATAGAGTTTGTTGTAACTCCTGTTCCTGTTACTGCAATAGTATAATTACCAGCTGTAGCTCCAC
>NZ_JBSHNS010000616.1:0-540 GCF_053601635.1 Pontimicrobium sp. MEBiC01747 | reverse complement strand
GCCTGCTAATGCTGGCGCAGATGGAGGCATTACTATCTGTGACGATAGTTCTACAACTATAGATTTATTTAGTTTAATCGCTGGTGAAGATGCTGGTGGTACTTGGTCGCAAACTTCTGGATCTGGCGGTACTTTTAATGCTGTAGCTGGTACTTTTACACCAGCTGTTGGTGCAACTACTAGTACCTTCGATTATACTGTTATTGGAACAAATCCTTGTCCTAACGATGTTAGTACTGCTACTATAAATATTAATCAAACACCTGTACTTAACTTTACTGCAACTACTTGTGCTGCTAACTTATTAACTTACGATGTTTCTTTTAACATTTCTCCTGCTTCTGCTGTTATTACGACCTCTGCAGGAACTGTTGTTGGTAACTCTATTACTGGTGTTCCTGCTGGAACGGATATTACAATTACTGCAACTAGTGCTGTTAATGGATCGTGTCAAGACACCTTAATGGTAACTGCGCCTAATTGTGCTTGTCCTTTTATCGATACGCCTACTAATCCTAACAATCCTAGTGTTTGTTTTGG
>NZ_JBSHNS010000615.1:0-34192 GCF_053601635.1 Pontimicrobium sp. MEBiC01747 | reverse complement strand
ATTGTCAGGTTTTTAAATAAAAACATCCTTTTTGAACATCGTAAAAATTAAAAAAGAATGTCTGCCTAAGCTTTACCCAAAATATAAATTCGTGGTACAATAGAAAAATATATTCTTACAAAATGTCAAAACAACACATTCAAATTTTCGACACAACACTTCGAGATGGAGAGCAAGTGCCTGGTTGCAAACTAAACACCGAACAAAAAGTTGTTATCGCCCAGCAATTAGACCAATTAGGTGTAGATGTCATCGAAGCTGGCTTCCCTGTTTCTAGTCCTGGAGACTTTAAATCGGTAGAAGCCATTGCAAAAATTGTAAAGAACGCTACTGTATGTGGTTTAACACGTGCGGTAGAAAAGGACATTAAGGTTGCTGCCGATGCGCTTAAATATGCAAAAAAACCAAGAATACATACTGGTATTGGCACGAGCGACTCGCATATAAAATTTAAATTTAAATCGAATAGAGCAACTATAATACAACGTGCTTTTGATGCTGTTAGCTATGCAAAGTCTTTTGTTGAAGATGTAGAGTTTTATGCGGAAGATGCAGGTAGAACAGACAATGAGTACTTAGCGCGTGTTTGCGAAGCAGCTATAAAAGCTGGGGCAACGGTACTTAACATACCAGATACTACTGGCTATTGTTTACCTAGCGAGTATGGATCAAAAATTAAGTATTTAATGGATAATGTAAAGGGTATAGAAAACGCCATTTTATCTTGCCATTGCCATAACGATTTGGGCTTAGCAACTGCCAATTCTATAGAAGGTGTTATTAATGGTGCTCGCCAAATAGAATGTACTATAAATGGTATTGGTGAGCGTGCAGGGAATACCGCTTTAGAGGAAGTTGTTATGGTACTTAAACAGCATGCCGACCTAGATTTAGACACTAATATAGATACTACTAAATTGTTTGGATTAAGCCAATTGGTAAGTGACAGTATGGGTATTTATACACAACCTAATAAAGCTATTGTTGGCGCTAATGCTTTTGCACATAGCTCTGGAATTCATCAAGATGGTGTTATTAAAAACAGAGAAACTTACGAAATTATAGACCCTAAAGATGTTGGTGTTACCGAATCTGCAATTGTTTTAACTGCTAGAAGCGGTAGAGCGGCTTTAGCTTACAGAGCTAAAAATGTAGGATACGAGCTAACTAAATTACAGCTAGACGATGTGTATGCCAACTTTTTAACCTTTGCCGATAGAAAGAAAGAAGTTAACGATAACGATATACACCAAATTATTGAAACCAGTAAAATTTACCAACAACTCGTTAGAGCATAATTAAACGGATTACCGCTTTTGCGGAAAATAAAATTACCCGATAACTCGGGCATAAAAAATGAAAAAAACACTTTTCGATAAAGTTTGGGATGCTCACGTGGTAGATGCTATAGAGAATGGCCCACAGGTATTATATATAGATAAGCACTTAATTCACGAGGTAACAAGCCCGCAAGCATTTAACGAATTAGAGCGACGTAATATTCCTATTTTTCGACCAGACCAAATTGTTGCTACGGCAGACCATAATACCCCTACCGAAAATCAGCATTTACCAATTAAAGACGACAACTCTAGAAAACAACTAGAGCAGTTATCTGCCAATTGTAAAAAAAATAATATCACATTATACGAGCTAGGCCATAAATACAATGGTATTGTACATGTTATGGCGCCAGAGCTAGGCATTACCCAACCCGGTATGACTATTGTGTGTGGAGACAGCCATACTTCTACCCATGGGGCTTTTGGTACTATTGCTTTTGGTATTGGTACTAGCCAAGTTGCACAGGTATTTGCAAGCCAATGCTTATTATTAACCAAACCTAAAAGCTTGCGTGTTTCGGTTAACGGAAAATTAAAGCAGGGCGTACTACCAAAAGATGTAATACTATACATTATTGCTAAATTAGGTACCAATGCTGGTACTGGCTATTTTTGCGAATATGCTGGCGACGTATTCGAAAACATGTCTATGGAAGGCCGCATGACTGTATGTAATATGAGCATAGAAATGGGAGCTCGTGGCGGAATGATTGCGCCAGACCAAACCACTTTCGACTATGTACAAAACAAGGCCTTTGCGCCTAAAGGCGAAGATTTTAATAAAAAAGTAGCCTATTGGAAAACGCTACCAACAGATGATGGTGCCGTTTTCGATAAAGAATATGTTTTCGATGCAGAAGATATAGAACCTATGCTTACTTATGGTACCAATCCAGGTATGGGCATTAAGGTTACCGAAAATATCCCTGTTTTAGAGGATGACTCTTTCGAGAAATCATTACAGTACATGAACTTTAATAAAGGAGAATCCTTAATAAACAAGCCTATAAATTATGTGTTTATTGGCAGTTGTACCAATTCTAGAATTGAAGATTTTAGAGTAGCAGCCAACTACATAAAAGGCAAGCAAAAAGCCGATAATGTCACGGCTTGGTTAGTTCCTGGAAGCAAACAAGTAGAAGCTCAAATTATAGAAGAAGGCTTAAAAACCATTTTTGATGCTGCTGGTTTTAAATTAAGGCAACCCGGTTGTTCGGCATGTTTGGCAATGAACGATGATAAAATTCCGCAAGGTGAATATTGTGTTTCTACGTCTAACAGAAATTTCGAGGGGCGCCAAGGGCAAGGCGCTAGAACTATTTTAGCAAGTCCGCTTGTAGCAGCTGCTACTGCTGTAGAAGGAAAAATTATTGATGTAATGAAACAATTAAATTAAAATGGAAAAATTCGTAACATTAAAATCGCAAGCCATTCCATTAGCTATAGAGAATATAGATACCGATCAAATTATCCCTGCTCGCTTTTTAAAAGCAACCGATAGAAACGGTTTTGGTGATAACGTGTTTAGAGACTGGAGATACAATAAAGACAATACTTTAAACACAGCCTTTACTTTAAACAATCCTAAATATTCTGGAAGTATATTAGTTGCTGGCGATAATTTTGGTTGTGGTTCTAGTAGAGAGCATGCCGCATGGGCCTTAAGCGATTATGGCTTTAAAGTGATCGTCTCAAGTTTTTTTGCCGATATTTTTAAAGGTAATGCATTAAACAATGGCCTATTACCTATACAAGTCTCGCCAAGCTTTTTAAACGTTCTATTAACCGAAATCACAGCAAAACCAGACACCAAACTAGAAGTCAATTTAGAGGCACAAACCATTACAGTTGAGCATACCTCCTTTTCTAGTTCGTTTGAAATAGACCCGTATAAAAAAACCTGCTTAATAAATGGTTATGATGATATCGATTATTTACTAAGTAAAAAAGATAGCATCATAGCTTTTGAAGCCAATAGAAATTAAAATAAGTAAGCAATTCGCAGTAAACTGTGGCTTACTCAAATAAAAACAAACATCAGTTCGAGTACTGTGAGTAACGAGCTGTATCGAGAACCATTGAGAAGTACAATTAATGAATGACGATTAGCTTACTCTTATGAAAATTAAAATTGAAAAATATAGTATAAACGTCAGTTCGAGTGCTGCGAAGTATGAGCAGTGTATCGAGAACCAATAGAAATTACGAATGCACATGCAAACGTAACATTATAAAATAAATACAAATAATAAGGTTTCTGTATTCGCAGAAATTTATAAAAAAAGAAAGTAGGATAAGCGTCCTGCCTTCACAGAAATTAATATGAAATTAAACATAGCAGTTTTAGCAGGAGATGGCATTGGCCCAGAAGTTACCGAGCAAGCCATAAAGGTTTTAAAAGCCATCGCTGTAGAGTTCGACCATACGTTTTTATTTAAAAGCGCAGACGTAGGCGCCATTGCCATAGATAAACATAACAGCCCGTTACCAGACCATACATTACACTTATGCAAATCTAGCGATGCTATTTTATTTGGTGCTATTGGCGACCCTAAATACGATAACAACCCCAGTGCAAAAGTACGTCCAGAGCAAGGGCTTTTAAAGTTACGAAAAGAACTAGGGCTATACACCAATATAAGACCCGTAAAGGCTTACGATACGCTTTTAGAAAAATCACCTCTTAAACGCAACATTATACAAGGCACAGATATTAGTATATATCGTGAGCTTACTGGCGGCATTTATTTTGGTAAAAAACAATTAAGCGACGATGGTAATACAGCATCAGATTTATGCGAGTATTCGCGTGTAGAGATTGAGCGTATTGCGCATTTAGCCTTTAAAGCTGCACAAGCACGCAATAAAAAAGTAACTTTAGTAGATAAAGCTAATGTTTTAGAAACCTCTCGTTTATGGCGTAAAGTCGTTACCGAAATGGCAAGCGATTACCCAGAGGTTACTCTAGATTTTCTGTTTATAGATAATGCTGCCATGCAAATGATTTTAAATCCAAAACAGTTTGATGTTATACTAACCGAAAACCTATTTGGTGATGTTATTAGCGACGAAGCTAGTGTTATCGGTGGTTCTATAGGCTTACTAGCTTCTGCCTCTGTAGGAGACCGTTATGCTATGTTCGAGCCTATACATGGTTCCTACCCACAAGCTACGGGTAAAGGTATTGCCAACCCTATTGCTTCTATTTTATCGGCGGCCATGTTGCTAGAGCACTTTGAGTTATTTGACGAAGCTGAACTTATTAAAGAAGCTGTAGAAAAATCGCTTAAATTAGAAATTACAACACCAGATATTAATACCACTTATGGTAATATAACAACAACTAAAGTTGGTGATTTTATTGCCGATTTTATTAGTAACCCCGAAGACAGTACTGTTAATTTTAATAACATACACTTGGGGCAGTCTACTATTATTTAAAGAATAAACACGACACACAACTACTACTTAAAGCGATGCTATTGTAATAATGGTGTCGCTTTTTTTTAAGTATAAAGTTTTAATCTTTTTTAAAAAAATCTTCCACTATACTAAAATAATCTTCTCCATAATGCTTTAAAAAGTCGCCATTGGGCTTTACAATAAAAAAGGCTTGGCAGTTTTCATTCAGTGTAAAAATGCTATTACAAAAGAAGCCAAAATCTAATTTATAGTTGCTTTGTATTTTATATAACTCATTATGAAACGCATTCTTGTTATAGATAAAAAAATCTACTGCATTATTAGCGTTACTCATTCTAGACGAAATTCTCATTATATTATTAATAACAATAAAAGCATCTTTATTATTATGACCATACCCTATACAATTAGATCCTCTTTGGGCATAATTTATAAGTATTGCTTTATCATTAGGTAGTGTTGTACCCAACTCCTTTTCTAATGCCGTTTTTAATACGTTATAGTCTGTATTGTTTAATACGCCTGCAAACGTTTTTACACTGTTTTTATAGCGTTCATTAAAATGTGTATTTACTTTTAATTTTGTTTTAGTGCTTGCCTTTTTTGCGCCGCAAGAGATTATAGCAAAAGTTAAAATAAAAAGCGCCGTTTTTTTTAATGTTTTAAACATAATGGTTGGGTTAAAAAGGGGTTTGATTAATAGTTAATTTTATCTTTAATATTGCATGCAAATTTAGACACAATACTTTTTTTATAAAATGGAATTGAGTAAAACAATAGTACTTGTTATGTAAAATTGTTATTTGATTTAGGCAAACACTTTAAAAAAGTAAAATATGGTCTTATAAATATAAAAAAACATCTCTTTTAGTTAGAGATGTTTTTTAATTAAATTATATCCTATCAAGTTTAACCCCTAGTTTATAGAACGTAAAAAGGTTTCCATTTTTCGTTCTTGACTATCTTTCATTAACTCCACTTCTTTATTTGTTTTCCCTTCATTTGTTTGAATAAATTTATCAAAAATATGACTTAGATAAATTGGAGAGGTATTATTAGAAAAACTCACAGGGTTATGGCAAGAGAAACAATTAGCCAGGTTATTTACACTAATTTTAGATATATCATCTTGAAACGTTTGTGTAAAGGTTTCCATAGTTACATTAGCACAATTTAAAGAGCCTCTAGCACTAGATCCTGGTGTTGCTGCGCCTATTTTACCGCCTAAATCTACTATTTTTTGAGCTTGTTGCTGCGGTGTTAAACTATCTGTATCTATCCATATAGAACCATTATAAAAATAGTTTTTCCAAACGTCTTTAAGTTGCTTTGCTACACTTTTATTAATCTCATCTATATGGTTAAAGTTTGCTGGCTCAGATTGACTTGTATTTTTAAGTATTCCTGCCGAGTTTCTTGGTACGCCATACTGGAATAAATCGTAAGCTTTATTTGGCAATACAGGCTTATCGTCTTTAATAAAGGTAATCCCATCTAGTCCTGTTGTTGTTCCTTTTGCAAATAATAGTTTATTGGTTTTAGAGCTTGCCGAGTTGGCTTTCCAGTCGTAATTTGGTGCCATATCGTTATGCTCGAAAGTAGCCCAAATAAACTCTGGGTGGTTTTCTACAACACCTACCACGTGCATCCCTAATAATGCTACTGTTGTATTGGTAAAGGTTTTATCATCTTTATTAAGCATAGCCGCAGTGGTTGTATAATAATTAGCAAGCTTATCGCTAGCTATAGCCTTTGCATCTACCCATGATACTTTTAACTCTAAAGAGCCCACAGGAAATGTAGCTAAATTATCGGCCTCTAATTTGCCAGAAGCTAATGCTATTTTAAAACTATCTGCAGCTTTTAGCATAATATCGCTTGTGTGTATAGAATAATGCACTGTAAAGGCTTTATTAACATCGCTATTGTATGCTGGGTTGGTTTTTAACACCCCATGTCTAGACCCCGCTTGTATAGTATCGGTTAATACTACATTGGCTCCTGTTTGCTGCGCTACAGGAATCATGGCATCGTTAACTTGCGTAATTTGTTTTTGGTCTAAAAATAAAGGCACCTCTCCTTCTGGTTTGGTTACCCATAAAAACTTTTGGTAAGACCATTGATGGAATATACAATTTGTTGTAGATTCTACATCAAACGGGCTTCCTTTTCCTTCTTCTGGTGCTGGGGTTTGGCTATGCGGAAACCAACTAGCTTCTGCTAAACATGGTGTTTCTACTTCGGCTACACTGCCATAAACAGCTTCGGTTTTTAGCTCTTCTACTGGTGCTTGTTTTTTATCTTTTTTACAAGATGTATAACTTAAAGCTAATACAGCCACCAAGGCTACCCCCTTAATAGTGTTAATTGTTTTTTTCATTGGTATTGGTTGATTTTTGGTTGTTAACACAAATATCCAGATAAACCAGTGAAAATAATAGCGTACAAATACCTGATTATACTTCTTAAAAAAATGAGATCGTTTAAAAAGTATAAAAAACATCATTCTAAATTATTTGACTTCGCTAATTTAAAATGATGTTTTTTAATTATTATGAGAAACCGAACCCAGTTTGGTTTGACGAAAATGTATCTTTATAGGTAATCTTACCGTTCTTAAAATTTCATCTTTTATTAAGTACGTTCCTTTATCCCATTTATTTTTTCGAAAGAAGCAACCATCCCTCTAATTAAAGAGGAACTTAACCCCTGGTGCTCCATCTCGTTTAAACCTTCTATAGTACAGCCTTTTGGTGTGGTTACTTTATCTATTTCTTGCTCTGGGTGGTTTCCTGTATTTATTAGTAAACTAGCTGCGCCTTCGCAGGTATGCATGGCTAATTCTTGTGCTTCTTTGGCATCGAATCCTAATTGTATAGCTGCTTGAGTTGTTGCGCGAATTAATCGCATCCAGTAGGCAATACCACTAGCACAGACTACTGTTGCAGCTTGCATTTGCTTTTCTGGTATAACTAAGGTTTTACCTAACAAATCGAATATTTTACGTGCTGTATTTAGTTTTAATTGTGCTTTTTGATTGCTGCTAATACAGGTCATAGACTTACCAACGGCTATTGCCGTATTGGGCATGGCTCTAATAACAGCGTGTTGCTCTCCTATAACTGCTTCTATTTTAGCTATAGAAAACCCTGTTATTGTAGATATAACTGTATGTTTAGTAGTTATATATTCTTTGTTTTTACGAAGTACAGCTGCTAAATGATTGGGTTGGACTGCAAAGATTAAAATATTAGAATCTTGTATGGCTTTTGCATTATCTGATGTTATTATAACCTGTTTATTATCGCTTAACCCTTCTAAAACATTAATATGCCTTTTAGTTAAGTATAAAGAGGTTACAACATTGTTAGATATTAATCCTTTTGCTATAGATAATCCTAAATTACCAGCACCTATAATTGCTATTTTCATATAAAACAGTGTTTTAAAAGGCTATCTAAAAACGCATTTAAAAACGTCATTCTAAACTTTTTTTAGCATTTCATTAAAATTGGTTATGAGAAACGCAATCTAGTTTGGTTTAACGAGAATTCATTTTTTTTTTTAGACAACTTACTCTATTATTAAGTTTTGTTTATAAGCCGCAAAAGTAGGAAACTTATTAATGATTACAGCAACTATTTAATAGCAAACGCATTATACCAAAAACTGAAATAGGTCAGGTTTATCGTTTAAATAATCGCCATAAAAATTGTGCAATTTCATTTTTGTAATTAAGGGTTCTAAATCGGTTTTAGATTTTAATTCTACCCCCACTACAGCCGCGCCATTCTCTCTATTTGTTTTTTTAGTATACTCAAAATGGGTAATATCGTCTGTTGGACCTAAAATATCTGCAACAAACTCTTTTAATGCGCCTGCGCGCTGCGGAAATTTTATTATAAAATAGTGTTTTAAGTTAGCATGTAATAAGGCACGTTCTTTAATTTCTGCGGTTCTAGTAATATCGTTATTACTTCCGCTTACAACACATATAACATTTTTACCTTTTATCTCTTCTGCATATAAACTTAACGCAGTAATGCTTAATGCGCCTGCTGGCTCTACAACTATGGCATCTTTATTATATAAGTCTAGTATGGTTTGGCATACTTTACCTTCTGGCACTGTTACCATAGCGTCTAGGTTTTCTTTACATATTTCAAAATTTAAATCTCCTACGCGTTGTACTGCAGCACCATCTACAAACTTTTCTATATGCTTTAGGGCGGTATTTTTGTTATTGCGCATAGATGTAGACATAGAAGGTGCTCCTTCTGGCTCTACCCCAATAATTTTGGTATTAGGCGATAATTGTTTAAACACCGTAGATAGGCCAGACGATAAGCCTCCGCCTCCTACTGGTACAAACACATAATGTATAGGGTGCTGCGCTTGGTCTATAATTTCTAAACCAACGGTAGCTTGCCCTTCTATTACCTTTTCGTCATTAAAGGGGTGGATGAAGGTTTTATTTAAACGTTGACACTCTAATGTTGCTGCATGATAGGCATCATCGAAGGTATCTCCTTTTAAAACAATAGTAATATAATTTTCTCCAAACATTTTTACCTGCTCTACCTTTTGTTTTGGTGTTGGAGACGGCATGTAAATTGTACCTTGAATTTTTAATAACTTACATGATAAAGCCACGCCTTGCGCATGGTTTCCTGCGCTGGCGCATACAATACCATTTTCTATTTCTGTTGTAGATAGCGACGACATTTTATTATACGCGCCTCGAATTTTATAAGAGCGTACTTGTTGCAAATCTTCGCGCTTAAATAATACGTTACAATTGAATTGTTTTGAATATTGTACGTTTTCTAATAAGGGGGTTACCGATGCCACTCCTTTTAAGTTCTTAGCAGCAACTTCTACTGCTTGTACTGTTGGCCTATATTGGGTGGTTTGTATTTTCATTGTATTGGTGTAAAGGCGAGAACCGCTTCTCGCCTCTTCTTTAATTGCTTTGGTCCTGTTCTTTATTTTACTTAAAATAAAATCTAGAGAACACCTATTAAACTATACCCAGTGTCGCATATTCTTTTTTTACAAAAAAACTTATTAAATGCTATTTAATTACGCGAGCACTGGGGTATTAGTTTTCTCTTCTGTTTTTATCGTTTTCATTGCAGTCATAGCCGCTCTAAGCGTTTTACCTATGGTTTCTATTGGATGGTTCCTTATAGCATCGTTTACTGCAATTAACTCTAAATTATCTACTGCATTAGAGGTAGAGTAAGGTTTACCTATAACTTCTGTAGTTACTGTTTTCATAAAATCTTCTAATAATGGTTTACAGGCATGATCGAATAAATAACAGCCATACTCTGCTGTATCTGAGATTACCCTATTCATTTCAAACAGTTTTTTTCTTGCTATTGTATTTGCTATTAAAGGTAATTCGTGTAACGATTCGTAATACGCAGAGTCTTCAATAATGCCTGCACTTACCATAGTTTCGAATGCTAATTCTACTCCAGATTTTACAAAGGCTACTAATAGTACACCATTATCAAAATATTCTTGCTCACTAATATGCTCTGGTGTTAATGCCGTTTTTTCAAAGGCAGTCTCTCCTGTTTCTGCTCTCCATTTTAACAGGTTTTCATCATCTTTTGCCCAATCTTCCATCATGGTTTTAGAGAAATGCCCCGAGATAATATCGTCCATATGTTTTTCAAACAATGGTTTCATAATCTCTTTTAATGTTTCCGATAGGTTGTAGGCTTTAATTTTTGCAGGATTAGAGAGTCTATCCATCATGTTAGTTATACCACCGTGTTTTAAAGCTTCGGTTATTGTTTCCCAACCGTATTGAATTAGTTTTGCTGCATAATTAGCTTCTATGCCTTCTGCCACCATTTTATTGAAAGCTAAAATAGCTCCTGTTTGTAACAGGCCACATAATATGGTTTGCTCGCCCATTAAATCGCTTTTTACCTCAGCTACAAAAGAGGATTGTAATACACCAGCTTTATGCCCTCCTGTAGCTACGGCATAGGCTTTTGCTTGTTCTAAACCTTTATTTTCGGGATCGTTTTCTGGGTGTACGGCTATTAAAGTTGGCACACCAAACCCTCTTTTATATTCTTCTCTTACTTCTGTTCCTGGGCATTTGGGCGCGACCATTATTACTGTTAGGTCTTGGCGTATTTGCATGCCTTCTTCTACAATATTAAAGCCATGAGAATAGCTTAAAGTGGCTCCTTTTTTCATTAGCGGCATTACTGTTTTAACAACATTTGTATGTTGTTTGTCTGGCGTTAAATTAAGTACCAAATCTGCATTAGGTATTAATGCATGGTACGTATCTACATTAAAACCATTGCTTGTAGCACTAACATAAGATGATCTTTTTTCGTGTATTGCTGCTTCTCTTAATGCATAAGAGATATCTAATCCTGAATCTCTCATGTTTAAGCCTTGGTTTAGGCCTTGTGCTCCACAACCAATAATTACTATTTTTTTACCTTTTAATGCTTTAACGCCTTCCTTGAACTCTGATGCTTCCATAAAACGACATTGCCCTAGTTGCTTTAATTGGTCTCTTAATGATAGTGTGTTAAAATAATTTGCCATTTTTTTATTGTTTATTTTTTTATGTCTTATTAAGCGTTAAATGCTTCTAGCATTTGTGAAATTTCCATTGGTTTTTTTGTAACTGCAATGCGTCCTGCACGAACAAACTGCATTATCCCAAAAGGTTTTAATTGGTTGTAAAGTGACTCTATATCTTCTTTCATACCTGTCTTTTCTACTACAAAAAAGGTTTTACTTACAGTAACAATTCTAGAGTTACTTGCCTTAATTATTCGTTGTATCTCATCTTCATTAAAAAAGGTATCCGACTTTATTTTAAACAAACAAGATTCTTGATATACGGTTTCTTCATCTGTATGGTAATAGGCTTTTATAACCTCAACTTGCTTTTCTATTTGCCCAATAATCTTTTTTATTTTTTCTTCGGAAAGGTTAACCACTAATGTCCATCTAGACACACCTTCTATTTCTGATACAGAGACATTAATACTTTCTATGTTTATGTGCCTACGTTGAAAAATTGCCGATATACGATTAAGCAATCCTATATTATTTTCTGTATATACAGAGACCGTGTATAATTGTTGTTCTTGTACTTTCATCTTTAGTTTTTTTTTAGCTTAAACGGATGTCTGAAACGGATGCTCCTGTTGGTATCATTGGGAATACATTACCTTCTTTTTCTACAGATACTTCTAAAAAATACGCGCCTTCTGCTTCCATCATTTCTTTTACTGCTGTTGCTAGGTTTTCGCGTTTTGTTACTTTTTGTGCATCTATTGCATAGCCTTTTGCTATGGCTACAAAATCTGGGTTTTGAATTTCGGTAGAGGCATAGCGTTTTTCAAAAAACAATTGTTGCCATTGTCTTACCATACCTAAAAACTCATTATTTAACACTACTATTTTTACTGGTACTTTGGTTTGAAAAATGGTTCCTAACTCTTGTATAGTCATTTGGTAACCGCCATCGCCTATAATTGCTACTACATCGCGTTCTGGCGC
Source organism: Pontimicrobium sp. MEBiC01747 (assembly GCF_053601635.1). NCBI lineage: Bacteria > Pseudomonadati > Bacteroidota > Flavobacteriia > Flavobacteriales > Flavobacteriaceae > Pontimicrobium > Pontimicrobium sp. MEBiC01747. Next base: position 21,875 of record NZ_JBSHNS010000615.1, on the reverse strand, counting down.
TGCCATTTTAGCGCCTATTGCTGCTGGTAACGCAAACCCCATAGTACCTAGCCCTCCAGAGGTTATATTGCTTTTGGTTTTATTAAATTCTGCATAACGGCAGGCAATCATTTGGTGCTGCCCTACATCGCTTACAATAGCTGCATTGCCTTTACTTTGGTTATTAATTTCTTTTAACACCTCCCCCATTGTTAAGCCTTCTTTTGTAGGGTGTAAATCGTTTTTAATGACTTTATCGTATTCTATTTGATATAAGTCTTTAAATTTTTGATGCCAAGCTGTATGCTTCTTGTCTTTTAATAAGGGTAGTAATGCTTTTAATGTTGTTTTGGCATCTCCTAAAACTGCGACATCTGTTTTTACATTTTTATCTACTTCTGCTGGATCGATTTCAAAATGGATGACTTTAGCTTGCTTTGCATAGCTTTCTAAATTACCCGTTACACGATCATCGAAACGCATGCCTATAGCTATTAATACATCGCACTCGTTGGTTAACACATTTGGTGCGTAATTACCATGCATGCCTACCATGCCCACATTTAAATCATGAGCTGTTGGTAATGCTGAGGCTCCTAAAATAGTCCAAGCTGCTGGTAATCCTGCTTTTTCTATAACTGCTTTAAATGCGTTCTCTGCTTCACCTAATATTACACCTTGCCCCCAAACTACTAATGGTTTTTTAGAGTTATTTATTAATTGTGCTGCTGCTTCTACTTGTTCTAAGTTTACTTTTGGTGTTGCTACATAACTTCTTACGCCCTTACATTTTTCGTAAGCAAAATCGAATTCTTCAAACTGGGCGTCTTTAGTAATATCTATTAAAACGGGTCCTGGTCGTCCACTTTTGGCTATATAAAATGCCTTGGCTATAACTTCTGGTATTTGTGATGCTTTTGTTATTTGCTGGTTCCATTTGGTTACTGGTGTAGATATACCAACGATGTCTGTTTCTTGAAATGCATCTGTTCCTAACAAATGAGACCCTACTTGCCCAGTAATGCATACCATTGGTGTAGAGTCTATTTGCGCATCTGCAATACCCGTTATTAGGTTTGTTGCTCCTGGTCCTGAGGTAGCCATAGCTACGCCTACTTTTCCAGAAATTCTAGCATAACCTTGTGCTGAGTGCGTTGCGCCTTGCTCATGGCGTGTTAATACGTGCTGTATTTGGTCTTGAAATTTATATAATTCATCATAAACCGGCATAATAGCTCCTCCAGGATAGCCATATAATACATCTACGCCTTCTGCTATAAGACATCTTACTACTGCTTCGCTCCCAGATATGCGCATCGTATTTTTTGTCTCTTTTACTGTTGTTGTTATTGTTTGGGTTTCCATAATTTTATGGTATTATTGGTCTTGTATAACAGACCTAGTATTTAGTTGTGTTTTATTTTTTAAAATTCGTCTGTTACGCACCCTTTTGATGCAGACGATACTGTTTTTGCATATTTGTATAGCACGCCTCGTTTAAACTTAAGTGCTGGCATTGTCCAATGTTCTTTTCTCTTCTTTAATTCTTCTTCTGAGACTTCTAACGAAATGGTATTGGTTTCGGCATCTATGCTTATTATATCTCCATCTTTTACCAGTGCAATGGCTCCGCCTTCTTGTGCTTCTGGTGTTATATGCCCTACAACAAACCCATGGGTTCCTCCAGAGAATCTACCATCTGTAATTAAAGCGACATCTTTACCTAATCCTGCTCCCATTATTGCCGCTGTTGGCTTTAACATTTCTGGCATTCCTGGTCCGCCTTTTGGGCCTTCGTAACGTATAACAACAACGTCTCCTTTTTCTACTTTACCGTCTCTTATGCCATCGTTAGCATGGTATTCTCCTTCAAAAACTTTTGCTTTTCCTCTAAATCGTAACCCTTCTTTTCCTGTTATTTTAGCAACACTTCCGTCTTTTGCTAAGTTGCCATATAGCATTCTTAAATGCCCAGAAATTTTTATTGGTTTTTCTATAGGTTTTATTACTTCTTGTCCTTCTGTTAGGTCTGCTACGTCTAGTAAGTTTTCTGCTATTGTTTTTCCTGTAACGGTTAAACAATCGCCATGTAATAATCCTTTTTTAAGTAAGTATTTTAATACTGCTGGGATACCTCCTACTGCGTGTACATCTTCCATTAGGTATTTTCCGCTTGGTTTTAAATCGGCTAAAAAAGGTGTAGTATCGCTTATTTCTTGAAAGTCTTTTAATGTAAATTCTATATTAGCTGCTCTTGCTATTGCTAAAAAGTGTAATACGGCATTGGTAGAACCGCCTAATATGGTTACTAAACGTACCGCATTTTCTAATGCTTTTCGCGTTATAATATCACTTGGCTTGATATCTTTTTCTAATAATACACGTATGGCTTCTCCGGCTTTTACTGCTTCGTCTTTTTTAGCATCACTTAATGCTGGGTTAGAGGAGTTAAACGGTAATGCCATACCTAAAGCTTCTATTGCAGATGCCATGGTATTAGCGGTATACATACCTCCACAGGCTCCTGCTCCTGGACATGCTTTTTGTACTATGTTTTGGTATTCTGTTTCGGTCATGGTTCCTGCGACTTTACTTCCCCAGGCTTCAAAGGCTGATACAACATCTAATTTTTTTCCATTATGGCAACCTGAATCTATGGTTCCGCCATAGACTAAAATGCTTGGCCTGTTTAAACGAATCATAGCCATTAACGCACCTGGCATATTTTTATCGCAGCCTACCACTGTTATTAGTCCATCGTAACTCATAGCTTGCACTACGGTTTCCATAGAATCTGCTATGATGTCTCGTGATGGTAAAGAGTAACGCATACCAGGTGTTCCCATAGAGATGCCATCGCTCACCCCTATTGTATTGAAGATTAATCCTACTACATCTTCGTTTTTAGTGCCTTGTTTGGTTAATTTTGCCAAATCGTTAAGGTGCATATTACACGGGTTACCTTCGTAGCCTGTACTTGCTATTCCTACTATAGGCTTATAGAAATCTTCTTTTATTAACCCAATAGCATGCAACATTGCTTGTGCTGCTGGTTGTGTAGCGTCTTGTGTTACTGTTTTACTATATTTATTTAATTCCATTAGTATGCTGGTTGAAAGAAATTTGATGTGTGTTGTCTTACCAATTTTTGGTAGTGTTTAGAAAAAGTATAGCCTATAGTGTTTTCCCAAGGGTTATTAAATTTGTTTCCGTCTAAGGATTCTATTGGCGCTATTTCTGCTGCTGTTCCTGTAAAAAATGCGCCATCTGCTTTATACACATCACTTGGTGTAAAGTGCTTTTCTATTATTACATAGTCTAATTCTTTTGCTATTTCAAAAACAGTTTGACGCGTAATTCCTGATAATATGTTTCCTAACGGGCATGTATAGAGTACTCCATTTTTTTCGTAGAAAAAGTTTGCTCCAGGCCCTTCTGCCACGTAGCCTTGAGCGTCTAATAATAAGGCTTCGTCGAATCCTTTTTGTTTTGCTTCTCTTGTTGCTAGTATAGAATTCGTGTAATGCCCTACAACTTTTGCTTGAATATGGGTAGATTTAGGGTTTGGTCTTTGATAACTTGAAGTCATTAATTTTACTTTATTATCTCCTAGGTATTTATCCCAAGACCATGCGCATAATAGTAAATGAGATTTCTCGGCAGGAATTAAGCTCATTTGTTCGCCTTGGTATAACAATGGTCTAACATAGGCATCTTCTAAATTATTTTTTTGAAGCAACTCGTATGTTAAGCTTGTTAATTCTTCTACAGTATACTCGCACGGAATATGCATAGCTTTTGCCGAATACAAAAAGCGCTCGTAATGTGCTTTGGCTTTAAAAATTTGTGCTCCGTCTTCGGTTTTATACGAACGGATACCTTCGAATACCCCATTTCCATAATGAAGTGTCTGGGCGTACAGACCTGTGGTTGCTTTTTCTGCTGGCATCCAATGGCCATCTAGGTATACTAATGTGTCTTGGTTATAATACATGATTTCTGGTTTATGTGTTCAAAATTAATTGACACTATAATTAATTATTATGCTCTTTTTTTAGTTTCAACTTAATTCAGTTTTAATTTAACTAGTCTAAATCATTAAAAAACAGATTATTAAATATTTTATTTTATTATGTTCATAGTGTTTAAGCGCCATAAAAAAAGCCTGTATCTAAATAGATACAGGCTTTTTATTATATATAATAAGGATCTGTATCAACTCAGGTCGAGTTAATAATGACACTAATTATAATAATGACAGTTTTAATAAAATTCATAATGTGCTGTACAAAAAAAGCCTTCCGTTTCGGGAAGGCTTTTAAAAATTTATTTAAGTTTTATATACCATTTCCCTATCCTTGTGAACTAATCACAATGACAATAATTGAAATGATATTTACTATTTGTTTCTTCATTTGTTGGGTCAAATATGATAATTTATTTTTAATAATTCAATATTATTTTAAAAAATTATTTTTCAACACCAACTTCTTAATTAATTTTACACTTTAGTTTTCAATACTTTAAAGCCTTATTTACACCTAAATAATTAAAAAAATATTACTAAAACAGTTCTATTTTATTTTTCGTCTAGCAGTCGTTCTTCTTTATCTTTTTTAATAGCTTGTTTAGTAATTTCAAATAGTTGCGTTTTTATACTTGTGTATTCTTTATAAAAGTCACTCATTGTTTTCACCAACTCTTTATGCTCCTTTTTATAAGTTGTTTCGTCTTTTGTTTGGTTAATTCCATCTAGCATTATTTCTAGATCATTTTCATGTTTTTGTACTATTTTTATTAATTCGTTATTTCGTTTTTGAGAGTTATTAAGGATATCTATAATTTCTACTGTATCTGTAAACTCTTCTGTATTTAATAATTGTGATGTATACGTTTTTACTAAATCTTTAAAAAAGAGATGCTCATCTGCTATAAATAATAATTCGGAAAGCCACTTTTTTGATGCTTCATGCATTTCTTCTGCACTTATCCACTCTATATATTTGGGGTTAATTTGTATTGTTTTCATGACTTTATTGTTTTTATATTACTCTGGTATTACTAAAAATGGTACTGTTGGGTGAAATCCTATTGTTTTTATTACTGGTTCTTTGGTTATTTTTTCAATAAGACTGTGTTTATAATTAACCATTGCTAAAACATCTATTTCTAAGTCTTTAATAAACTCTGCTATTTCTTCTGCTTTTTTTGTGTATTCTGGCATCCAGTGAAAGCTATAGTCGTACTCTTTTAAATATTCGGTTAATTTTATTCTATTGTAATGCTGAATGTCTTTTAATTGCTCTTCTTCGTTTATGTGAAGAATTCTAATTTTTGAGTTATACAAATCTGCAAACTCCTTGATAGTTTGTAACTCTCTATCGCTATAAAAACGATTATAATCTGTAGGGAAGGCTATTTGTTTAATCGGTACAAAGTCGTGTTCTTCTGGTACTATTAATACTGGGCATTTCTTTACTTTTTCTAGCAGTGTTACACTATTGCTTCCTAAAAAAAACTCTTTTGCCCCTGTGGCTCCTTTTGTTCCTGTTACTATTAAATTAATATCGTATTTATTTATAGCCGTAGTTATGGCTTTGTACAAATTGTCTGTACTTAACAATGTTTTGTATGTATGGCTTGTATTTATATTGGATTGCTCCATTTGTTCTTTTAACTCAAATAATTCTTGCTTTGCTTTATTATACTTACTAGACACAGTTGTTATGTTTACGGGCAATGCATTTAACACATAAAAAGTACAAGGTTTATTTGCATATAGTTTAAGTGCATATACAATAGCACTCCATGCATTATCTGAAAAATCTGTTAGTAATAAAATATTTCGTTGCATAAGGTTTCCTTTTTAATCTGTTTAAATAAAGCTAATTATTTAACACTAAATAAACGATGATATTTATCAGGCAAAAGCAAAAAACACACCCCGTTATGTACTTTTTGGTTAAAAAACAACTTTTAAAAATTGCTTTTTTTTAATGATTTTAGTCATGTTATTTTCTAAGATGTGGTAGTACCTTTAATATAGAATTTAAACCAATAGATTATGAAAAAAAGAACTCCAATTTCGGCTATAATGACTAAAGATGTTATTACATTAAACCATTCTGATAATTTAGAAACTGCCGAAACTTTATTTAAGAAAAATAATATTAGACACATCCCTGTTGTTAGCGGAGATAAAATTATTGGTATGCTAAGTTATACCGATTTATTAAGAATAAGTTTTGCAGATGCCGTAGATGCCAATGAACAAAATGTAGACACCGTTGTTTATAATATGTTTACTATAGAGCAGGTTATGGCGAAAAACCTAGTTAGTGTTAATACTAATACCACAATTAAAGAGGTTGCCGAAATACTTGCTAAAAAAGAATTTCATGCGTTACCTGTTATAGACAATGATAAGTTAGTTGGTATTGTTACTACTACAGATTTAATTAACTATTTAATTAATTTATTTTAACTAATTATTCTGTTTAATTAAAAGAAAAACGTCTAAAATTAATTTTAGACGTTTTTTTTTATGAACTTATCTTTTATTTGGTTGGTATAACCAAAAACGGAGTATTTAAGTGAAAGCCTATTTGATTTATTTTGTTTTTGAAGAATATATTTTCGAAAAAAGAGTGTTTATTATTAATCATAGTTAATAAATTAGTTCTTGCTCTTGATTGAAATTCTGTTATTGTTTTTGGTATATTTTTCCCTTCTACTTCATGATATAAATATGATGTTTCTTTAACGAGTGTTGTTAGGTGTTTTTTATTGTCTTCTTGTTTATTTGTTAATGACTCATTTTGAAAAACATGAAGTATATTTATTCTTGAGTTAAACTGTTTTGCAATATCTATTATGGGCTGTATTTGCTCTATTTTAAAATTAATATTGTAATCTGTAGGAAATAGTATTTCGTGAGGTGCTTCAAAAGAAAATGTATCTGGCACCGCCAATACAGGACATTTAGCGCTTTTAAACACATGTACTGCATTAGAGCCAAATAGTATTTCCTTTGCTCCTGTAGCTCCTTTAGTTCCCATTACAATATAATCTATAGTAGCATCTTTATTCAACTCATTTATTTCACCTATTAATGTATTAAATGAGGTTATTTCTATAAAATTATGTTTTAAATTATTATGTTCTTTTTTTATTCGTGCTTTAACTTGTTTTAAGCCATTTATTGCATTTTCTTTTATTATATCCTCTAAATTAGATTGCGCTGCGCTTATTACAATTTCATTTAAATTATAAATTACTGGCGTGTAAGTATTTAATAAATAAAATTCACAAATTTCATTTTGAAATAATTGCAATGCAAAATCTATTGCATTCCATGAGTTTTCAGAAAAATCTGTTGGTAATAGTATTTTTTTCATAATTATTTGAATTCATTATAGTTATCGTCTTCTATTTTGCATTACTAAAAATGGAATCTCAACGTTAAGGGATAATTTATCTACTGTAGATTGAAATAAAAAATCTTCTAAAAAAGTGTGTCTTGTATTAACCATAACCAACATATTTGCCTTACTTTCATCTATGTATGTAAAAATGGCATTTGCTATATTTTTGTTAGCTTTAGTTATAAAATTTAAATTGTTTTTACATAATTCTTCTTCAAGAAACAATCTATTATCTTCTTGGCGTCGTGATAACTTTGTTGTTAAAGAGACATGTAAAAGGTCTATACTTGCTCTAAAAGGAGAGGCCATTTCGCAGAGTAATTTTAACTCTCTTCGTTTATAAGGAACCATATAGTTTGTAGGAAAAACCACTTGTTTGGGCTGTACATATTTATAACCTGATGGTATTGATAACACTGGGCAGTTTACATACTTTAAAACTTGTAGTGTATTACTACCAAAAGCGTATTTTTTATTATTAGTTTTACCTTTGGTTCCCATTACAATAACATCAATATTTTTCTCTTCTGTTATTTCATCTATCTCGTCTATTAATGTATTGTATGCGGATATTACTTTATAGTTATGCCTTGGGTTGGGAGATATTTGTTTAACATTCTCTAGAAGTTGCTCTAGTTGTTCTCTAGAGTGTTTCGCTTTTTCTTCTATAATATCTTCAAATACCTCTGTACTTAGCAGCTCTATGCTTTTATAGACCTCATCTTGATATGTGTGTAAAAAGTAAACATTAGATTTTTCGTATTTAAAAAGTTCTAATGCATATTTTACAGCATTCATTGCATTCTCAGAGAAGTCTGTGGGGATTAAAATATGCCTCATAATATCGTTGTTTTTATATTATTATTAGTCATGATTTTTAATTTCTATGAATAAGGCTTAAGTATCGCTTTGCGTTTTTCTAGTTGTTTTTTTAAATCGCTAATTGTATTCTTAACTGCTAGTTCGTAGTTTTTTTCTTTAGAGGATGCAAATATTCTTGAACCATTTAAGCTCAGCTCCATTTCACATATTTTACCTTCTCTTTTAGAATCATTTTCTTTTTTAAAGAATACATTAGCACTTATAAGCCAATCAAACTTTTCAAACAATTTATTTAAGTGTTCAATAGTATAGTTACGCATTGATTCACTCGTTTTCATATTTACAAATTGGATATTTGTTTTCATCTTACTTTTTTTAATTACATACTTAAAGTTAAGTGTAATTACATAAAATTAAAATGACATATATCAGGCTTAAAATCATCATTATTAACTTTTTAAAACAAAAAAAAGGAACATAAATATATTCCCTATCGTCTTAATTAAAGTAATAGTATTATTTATTCATGAAGGACTAAAAATGGGACATCTGTATGGTAGCTAATTTCCTCAACTGTTGGATGAAATAATATTTTTTGGAAATAGTTTAAGTTTTTTGCTACCATCACTATCATATCTATATCTCTACTTTGCACGAAGCACTGTATAGCATCTTCGACCTTTTTATTTGTTAAAAAGTGAAAGCTACTTGTGTGTTCGTTAAAATAGTCTTCAAGTAATTCTTTATTATTTTGCTGACTTGTGTTAAGGTTTACTTTTTTTCTACTAATATGTAAAACTCTTAATGCGGCTTTAAATGTGTTTAGTATTTCGGAAATAGGGTTTAATAATTCAATATTATATTGTAGAGCATAGTCTGTAGGGAAGGCGATTTCTTCTGGTATTTTATAGGTTGTGTTTTCTGGTATTACCAACGTATTACATTGTACTTTTGTTATAATATTTCCTGTATTACTTCCTACAATGTGTTTTTTTAGTCCAGTTGCTCCTTTGGTTCCAACAACAATAATATCAATTTTTTTTTCTTCTACCTGTTGTCTTATAGATTCTGTAAAAAAATTATTATCTATTAATGTATAAAATTTGTGATTATTGTTTTTTGAAAATGTTTCAGAAATACGTTTTAATGTTTTTTTAAGTTTTTCTTTTATTGGCTCTTCATAAGTGACACTTATTACTGGTTGCGAAGTAATGTAAGGCGTATCATTAACCGCTAAATTAGTTAAGCGATTAACGTGTAATATATAAAAGTTGCACTTTTCATTGCTAAAAAACTGGAGTGCATATTTTATAGCATTCCATGAATTTTCGGAAAAATCTGTTGGTAATAAAATATTTTTCATTTAAAATACATCTTTTATATAAACAAATGTATTATTAAGGTGTGCTGAAAAAAATGATATTAATCATATATAATAGAATAGGACTACTCTACATGTTGTAATTTTTCTAAATCTAAAATTTTAATGTTTCTTCCTTCTATATCTATAAGCCCCTCTTTTTTAAAGCGAGACATGGTTCTAATTAATGTTTCTGTCGCAATACCTGCTACACTGGCTAAATCGTTTCTAGATATTTTAATAGCCTCGCCTGGTTTTCTATCTAATTTTTCAGCAAATTTTAAAAGTGTTGCTGCTGTTTTTTTATGCACCGAGCTGTATGCCATTTGTAATAACTGCTCTTTAACTCCTGTTAAATCGTTTGTTAATAGTTGAATAAGCTCTAATGCTACTTTATGGTTGGTATTAAGTATTGTTTTTAATTCGCTTGTTGCTATCCCCACTAATTCACAATTTTGAATTGCCGTTGCTGTTTCTTGGTATGGTAAGCTTTCTGTAAATGAGGTATAGCCAAATAAATCGTCTTCTTTATGTAAGGCTGTAGTAAGTTCTTTACCTTGCTCATCGAATTTATAACATTTTATAACACCTTTACTTATTAAGTAAATATAGTTAGAGTGTTGCCCCTCGGTATATATTTCACTCCCTTTATTAAAGTTAAAAACTTCTCCATTGTCATCAAAAAAGTTTTTAAGGTCATTTAGTGTACGAATCTCATCTGTATTTTCTTCTGCAGATTCGGGTGTAGTTTGCTCCTTTAAAATAGCCACTTTTGCTATACGGCTTTCTATGGCGCTTACCAATTCGTCTTCGTTAAATGGTTTTGTTATATAATCATCTGCACCTAAATTCATGCCCATACGCACATCCTGTCTTTCTGTTTTTGCAGATAGAAATATAAACGGAATATATTTGGTTTGTGGTAAACTTGACAAAGCTTTTAAAACACCATACCCATCTAATTCTGGCATCATGATATCGCTAATTATAATATCTGGCAGGCTATTTTTTGCCACTTCTACCCCAATTTTCCCATTAGGCGCTGTTATTACATTATATCCAGATAATTCCAGTAATTCTTCTGTGTTTTCTCTTAAAACGGCATCATCTTCTATTAACAATACTTTCTTCATGAGTTAGCTTTGTTTGGTATTTTTATTACAAATGTTGATCCTATATTTTCTTCACTAGTAAAGCTTATAGAGCCTCCTAAATTCTCTAAATGCGATTTTACAATATTTAAACCTATACCTGTCCCTTGTGTTAGCAACGCATTTCCTGCCCTAAAATAGCGATTAAATATGTTTTTTTGTTCACTTTTTGGTATTCCAATTCCATTATCGCTAATAGTAAAGAGGGTTACTTCTTTGTTTTGTTTAACTTTAATACTTATTGTTGTGTGCTCTGGGGAGTATTTAATAGCATTATGAACTAAGTTAGATAAGGATAACTCTACTGTTTTTTCGTCTTGAAAAAGCGATAATTCATCTATATCATCTGGATAATTAATATGCTGCCCTTCTTTTAAAAGCATATTGCTATTATACACTACTTCGTTTACTACTTTACTTATTTTAAACTCTGTAAACTTATAGCTTATTTTTCCTGTTTCAAGTCTTTCTACCGACAAGAAATCGTTTAAAATATTATTTAAATAATTTACTTTATCGGTAACTGTTTTTATATGTTTATCTCTTTTTTCTTGTTGCTCTGTTAGCTTATACTTGCTTAACAACATTGTAGAGGTTAAAATACCACTTAACGGTGTTTTAAATTCGTGAGAAACTAAGGATAAAAATTTTGTTTTTAGCTCATTAAGCTCCTTTTCTGTTGCTAACGCTTCTTTTAAATCTCTTGTGCGCTCTTCTACTGTTTTCTCAAGGTGCTGTGTATAGTTTTTTCTCTCGGTAATATCTATTACTAAAGCCATTACATATTTTTTATCGTAAATTGTAAATGGGTTTAAACCAGCTTCGACAGGAAATATTACACCATCTTTTTTTACTCCAAAAATATCGCGCCCTTTACCCATTTGGCGCTTTTCTTTATGCCCTATAAAATTTTTAAAATGTTCTCCGTGATTAGAGTGGTAATTTCTAGGAATTAAAATATTTAATGGTTTACTTATTAACTCTTTATTGTTATACCCAAACAGTTGCTCTGCAGACTCATTTACTTCTACTATGTTTTGATTTTCGTCTACAATTATAACCCCCTCGGAAACTGCTCCTAATAAAATATTAAAAACATCTTGATCTTGTTGAAACATATCATTTACTTCTAGGCTATAAAGATACTCAATACTAGTTGATTTTATTAAGATTTTACGCCTAGAAAAACTGATTTATATCATTCTTAATTTATAATAAACAGTCTAACTTTACTTTATTATGCATGTAATAAAAATTATTATTTACGCTTTTTTATACTCCTTGTAAAGTTTTGCTATTTTATTACAGTTTTATACGTAAGGTTACAAAAAAGGATTCATTTATAAACAATAGGCGTAAACAAAAAATAGATGTTGTTATTAAACGGTTTTTAACTCCTCTATGAAAATATTTAAGTATAAGATTCTGTAGTATTTGCAAGTGTTTTGATAGTTTTATTACCTTTAAACAAAATAATAAAAAACACATATTATAACCGCTAACATTATTACTTTTTAATTATTCTAGTTCAAAAAATTGAATTAATTAATGTTAGTGACGTTTTAGTATTGATAAAAAAACATTAAAAATGAAAAGCAATTTTAACGCTATAATTAATTCTGAAACTCCAGTTCTTATCGATTTTTTTGCTACATGGTGTGGACCATGTAAAACTTTAGCTCCCATATTAGAGCAAGTAAAAGATGAGCTAGAAGATCGTATAAAAATTATAAAAATAGATGTTGATAAAAACCAACCGCTTGCAGCAAAGTACCAAGTAAGGGGTGTACCAACTATGTTACTTTTTAAAAATGGTAAACAAGTTTGGAGACAGTCTGGGGTGTTACAAAAAGACCAATTGATACAAATTATAAAATCGCATTAACCATGAGTACCCACATTAATGCCAAACAAGGGGAAGTTGCAGAAACAGTATTACTTCCAGGAGATCCTATGCGTGCTAAATGGATTGCTGAAACTTTTTTTGAAAATCCAATTTGTTACAATGAAGTACGTGGTATGTTTGGTTATACTGGTACTTATAAAGGTAGGCGTATATCTGTGCAAGGTACTGGAATGGGAATTCCTTCTACTTTAATTTACTGCCATGAATTAATTAATAATTACGGTGTTCAAAACTTAATTAGAGTTGGTTCTGCTGGTTCTTACCAAAAAGACGTTAATATTAGAGATATTATTATTGCTATGTCTGCCTCTTCTACTTCTGGAATAAATAATTCTCGCTTTATTAATGCAGATTATTCACCAACTGCAAGTTTTGAATTATTTATGAAAGCTGCATTATACGCAAAAAATAACAACATTTCTATTAAAGCTGGCAATGTGTTATCTGCCGATGAGTTTTACGAAGATGACTTTAACAACTATAAAAAATGGGCCGATTTTGGTGTGCTTTGCGTTGAAATGGAAACTGCTGGTTTGTATACTATTGCGGCTAAACATAATGTAAAAGCATTATCTATCCTTACCATATCCGATTCACTTGTTACTGGGGAACACACTTCTTCTCATGAGCGTGAAAGGTCTTTTAATACCATGGTAGATATCGCTTTAAGTACTTTATTTTAACTTGGAAGTAGTATAAAAAGGGACTTTATCTGCTATAGCATATAACTTGAAAAAATATTTGAAATTTATAAATAGAACTATAAAAAGTGAGGCAAGCACTCAAGTTTCTATTATTAAACAAAACAACATGTTTTTACAACGTGTAAGCATCTTTTTAAAGGATCTAAAAATTTAACTTAGTTTGTCTTAAAAAACACACAAGCCTCTTAAAAGAGGCTTGTAGAAAATTATTTTATGTGAAATTATAGGCTTGTGCAACGGTTACCATTGTTGTAACACGTTATTTATTCAATTGGTTGTTCATTCAGTGAGTTTAATAAATTTTCAATTTCCAAGTTCAATTCGATTTTGTTAAAACTCATTTCCTCATTTTTGTTGTTTCTGATTATCATGTTGTTCTTTTGAAACGAGAAAGTCAAATATTTTTGATTTTCCGTCAATCCGTGTCTTCTCGATTTAGAAAGAATAAATGTATATAATGATTGACCTGCTCTTAATGTTTTGTCAAATCCTTTAGAGCGTAAATCTGATATGAAAGACAGAACATCATTTATATAATCCTCATTTATTTCTTTGTAAAATCTGATTATACTATTCCAGCTTTCAATAAACTCTCCTTCGATACCATTTCCATTTTCGTAAGCTCTAACTAAATCATTTGAAATAATCCAATTAAAATCTTGGGATAGGCTCGATAGATTTTCTCTTTTAATTAAAAATCGATTTAAAACCTCTGCGATTTCATCGTTTTTAGCTACGGATTCGAAAAGCATACACTGGTCAATACTGAACCCAATTGAAAATTCTGTATTCTCTCCTGTTGATGTAAACCAACATACTCTGTCGTTATTACTTATTTCAAATCGAATTATTCCACTTCCGTGATTATCTATTACTCGATTTGTGTTTTCTAAATTCGGATATTTTGTTAACCATTTTTTTTCAAATTCTTTTATGATTCGAAGTCCTTTATCTACAAAAGGAAAGTGTTCGTATAGTTCAGATTTTGATTTGTTTAATATCCAATTTTCAACTGATTCAATTACTTTTTTTCGGTCATATGAGCGTCCACAAGATATTTCATTATCTTCTAAAAAAAACGAGATAATAAATTCTTCATTATTCTTTTTGTTGTCTCTCATATACGATAGGTCACAAGAATAAATGGAAACTTTTGTGTTCCCAGATTCACAAATACAATTCCAATGAACACCAGTTCCTTCTAATTTAGATTTGATTTTCAATTCCTTATTAGAAATATAGTTTGTCAATTCACTATAAAGTGATTTCGCTATTTTTTCTTGTTCGAACAATGTTTCGTTTTAATGTGTTACAACGGTCTCGGCTATGAGTAGTTGCGTGGGTTAGCACGAAACTTAGCAAGTACACACCAAACTGAAAATCCGCGAGGATTTTCAGAAGTAGACGAGAACAAGCAATTGCTTATAGCCATTGTTAGCTTTAGTTTTTATTGTTCAATTTCAGTTTCAAATTCAGGTTTTTTGAATTTATCATCAGAGACTTCCATAGCTTTGAATTCAATAACCTCAATATTAAAAGCCATAGCTTTAATCCTTAAAGGTAAACAACCATACTTTTCAAAAATCAAATTTTTATGGTCTAATTTAAATTCAGAATAATTCTCTGGGTCAATTTTCAAATATTCACTGTTAAACCAAAGTTCAGCTGTTCCCATTTTAGATTTTAATAAAACTTTTTTACAATGAATATCTAAAATAGTATCTGTTTCTTTAGTCTCAATGAATTCAACAAAAGCGTCCATTTCTGGGTGCTTATTTGTGTTCTTGACTATAGCTTCTTTTGAATTCTCTTTCCAAGCATAAACTTTCTTTTTTTCAGGTGAATATAATTCAAATCCGTTTTCCAATCCAGTTGATGTTTCAGACAGAAACCTATTTCCTTTATAAAAATATTTTTGAAGCATAAAACCCTGTTCTCCAAATACAGGTTTTAAAATTCGTTCTTTAAAAATACTATCTGTAAACATTTCAGGATTCGGATTTTCCATCGTTGTTTTATATGTTATTGTTCCCTCAAAACTCTGACTAAAAGATAAACTTGTAAAAATTAATAAAGTCAGATAAATTATGTTTTTCATTTCGTTCTGTTAAATTAAAGCTAACGTCTCGGTGTATGGCTCGTTGCGTGCAAATTAGCGATTATTTTTCGGTTGAGCCACAAGCCAGATTTTTAAATTTTACTATTTATCTTTTTTATTGGAAATCGTCAAATTTAAAAATTTGGCGACTTTCCAAAAATGCCTTAACTTCGATTAAGCAACTGATTATCAATGAGCTATACACATTGTTACCTGCTGGCTTTCTTTATTTTTTCTATTGAATTTAAGGCTTGTTCTCCTATCGTTAATTCAGTAGTTTGGCTCAAAAATCCATCCTCATCAAATATTTTCGGTTTTTCATTATTTTCAGTCAGTTTATTTAAGAACAGTATTTCATTTTCAGTTCCAATCTCTCCCAAAGTCCAAATACAATCATAAGCTATCATAGGATTTTCAGATTCCACTTTCTTTTTAATAGCTGGAATTGCTTTTTTGAAATCGAAATCCGCAAATGTTCTACACAAATTTGAGTTCAAAGTATGATTTTCGTTTATAACGAATAACTCCAAAAGTTTATCTGCGCTTTCTGTTTGGTTGTTAGACCTTATTGATTGTATTGCAATTATTTTTACAAATTCATCTTTGTCAGATAATGAGTTTTCTAACAGTTCAATTTTTCTTTTATCATCAAATTCATTTAGTTCGTAAAGAATTTGTCCTCTATTTGTGGTTTTAGAATCATTAAAAACTTTTACTAATGAATCAAAATCTTTCTCAATCCTTCTATTCGTTTCTGTAGAGTAATTGTCAGTTTTTTTATCTGATTTAGTATTGCAAGAAAGAAGCAATGTTGTTAATATTATGAATAGAATTTTGGTCATTCTCGATGTTTGTTTCAGCTTGCAGGTAACTAGTGTATATACGCAAGTTATAAATAAAATATAGATCTAATAAGGTTTGAGAGCTTTTTATTTTTCAATAATAAGAGGATTTATAATGGATTTTATAAAATTGTATATACGTATGTTTTTTAGTGTTTTAATATTAAGTAATGTTTGTATTAACTTTTTTGAACCAGAAGGGTTTTATATTGATATTACTTAGATGTGTTAAATATCTATGTAAAAATTAAAGTTTGTTTTTGTTCAATCTACAATAAGTTGCAGTTACTTATATACAGCTTTTATTCATTTTTAATGTATTCTAATAATTAGTGTAATCATTTAATAATATAACGCAATCTAAGGTATTTTAATCAACTCTTTTTTTAAGTTCTTTAACTTACTTAAAGAGGTATAGGTGCTAATAAATACTTTTGAGTAAACAAAAAAGTTATCTCGGGTTATCTAGATAGTCTTTTAAACTTGAGAGTTTATGTTTTAGATTTTAAAGGCGAGAAGTTTAGCTTCAACGAATGTCCCAATCGTTCCGCCTTGTGAGATTTGGACAATGCCTATGCATCGACGATTGCTATTATCAATAAGGAGAATTTTAAACGCTTCAAAAAGACTAATCGTTAAATCATTCCAGTTTTCTAGAAACAATTTATACGCACTTTTTGAGAATGAGATTTTAGATCGGTTTCGTCTTAACCTTGTTCTTTTAAGAGAAGGGCATTTAGCTAATATTGGTTTTGAGAGAGCCTGTCATGGAAAGGACTATGACGCAATTATAGAATAAAAAATATGCACATGTACCCAAATAAAAAAGCCTTGCAAACAAATTGTTCGCAAGGCTTAGTACTGAAGACGGGACTTGAACCCGTACGTCCTAATGGACATTGGATTTTAAGTCCAACGTGTCTACCAATTCCACCACTTCAGCATTGGTATTTTTTATATAAAACAGGTCAGAGCGAAAGACGGGATTTGAACCCGCGACCCCCACCTTGGCAAGGTGATGCTCTACCCCTGAGCTACTTTCGCAGTTGTTAAATGAACGTTGCAACATTGCTATTGCGGATGCAAATTTAAGTCTTTTTTAGAAATACCAAAGCTTTTTTAAAAAAAATATTAAACTATTTTTTAGTGCATTGATTTTCAAGTTTCTAAAAATGCATTTTTTTTAGTTCCTTTTTATAATTAATAAAACATTATGCTTTTTCCGTTTTTACTAGCATGCGTTTTATTTCATTTAATTTCATTAATGCTTCTACTGGTGTTAATGTATTAATATCTGTTAATAGGATTTCTTCCTTTATTTCTTCTAATAAAGGATCGTCTAGATTAAAGAAACTTAATTGCATGTCATCTTTAATAGATTTCACTTTATCTGTTAGTTCTTCACTAGAATGTGACTGCTCTAACTTCTTTAAAATTTTATTAGCACGATGTAATACTTGTTGTGGCATTCCTGCTAATTTTGCTACATGAATTCCAAAACTATGTTCACTACCACCTGCCACTAGTTTTCTTAAAAATAATACGTTGTCTTTAAGTTCTTTTACAGAGACGTTAAAATTCTTAATACGACCAAATGTTTCTGTCATTTCATTAAGTTCATGGTAATGTGTTGCAAACAATGTTTTTGGTTTGGCTGGATGTTCGTGTAAATACTCGCTAATTGCCCAAGCTATAGAAATACCATCATAGGTACTTGTTCCACGACCTATTTCATCTAACAACACTAAACTTCTATCGCTTATATTATTTAATATAGAGGCGGTTTCATTCATTTCTACCATAAATGTAGATTCTCCCATAGATATATTATCGCTTGCTCCTACTCTAGTAAAGATTTTATCTACTAACCCTATTCTAGCCGTTTTAGCTGGTACAAAACTTCCTATTTGAGCTAATAACACTATTAATGCTGTTTGACGCAATATGGCCGATTTACCAGACATGTTTGGCCCCGTAATCATTATTATTTGTTGTGTGTCTCTGTCTAAAAATACATCGTTTGTAATATAGTCTTCTCCTATGGG
The DNA here is from genome assembly GCF_053601635.1 of Pontimicrobium sp. MEBiC01747. Lineage (NCBI taxonomy): Bacteria > Pseudomonadati > Bacteroidota > Flavobacteriia > Flavobacteriales > Flavobacteriaceae > Pontimicrobium > Pontimicrobium sp. MEBiC01747. The sequence goes on along the minus strand of NZ_JBSHNS010000615.1, from coordinate 3,544 downwards.
TAATTGCTTTTCTATTACTGGGTGACGGCCTTCTTTTATTTCTAAATCATGCGAATCGTCTAGTGTTGGGTATACATAGTTATTATCGTTTGCTAATTGTGCAAAGCCACATAAACAATCTAATTGCCCTATTAAATATGCATTTTGTTGTACTGGTTTTATGTATTGATTCATCCATAATACCAAATCATTAAATAGTTGTTGTTCTATTGCTAGAATACGTTCTTCTGCTCCTAAAATTTTAGCTTCATATTCTTTTAATTCTTCGGTAATGTAGCGTTCTGCATTTACTAAGGTTTGTTTTCGTATCCACTCTTCTGGTACTTTATCTTTGTGTGTGTTACGTACTTCTATATAATATCCAAATACGTTATTTGAGGCTATTTTAAGCGACGTTATTCCTGTACGTTCACTTTCTCGCTCTAGCATTTTATCTAGGTATTCTTTCCCAGATGACGACAAACCTCTTAATTCGTCTAATTCTTTTGAAAAACCTACTGCTATTGTGTTTCCTTTTAAAACATTTACTGGCGCTTCTTCACTTACTGTTTTCTCAATTTTTTCGCGAAGCACTTTACAGGCTTGTAAATTATCGCCTATTATTTTTAAAGATTCGTTATCGCAATGCGACGCTATGTCTTTTATTGGCACAATAGCATCTAAAGAGTTTTTAAGTTGAATAACTTCTCTAGGACTTACTTTACCTGTTGCTGTTTTAGAAATTAAACGTTCTAAATCGCCTATTTTTTTTATTTGATTTTGTATGTCTTGATGTACCGTTTTATCTTCTTTTAAAAACGAAACGACTTCATGACGTTGTTTTATTTTTTCTACATTTTTTAGAGGTAAAGCTAGCCAACGTTTTAACAAACGCCCACCCATTGGAGAAATCGTTTTATCTATTACATTTAATAGTGTTACGGCATTATTATTTGTAGAATTATAAAGTTCTAAATTACGAATGGTAAAACGATCCATCCAAACATATTCATCTTCTGCAATACGAGATACCGATGCTATGTGCTGTAATTTGTTATGTTGTGTCTCTGCTAGATAATGCAAAATTGATCCAGCTGCAATAATACCTTCTTTTAAGTCCTGTATTCCAAATCCTTTTAACGATTTGGTATTAAAGTGTTTTAATAAGGTTTCGTTAGCATAATCTGTGTGATATACCCAATCTTCCAAATTAAACGTATGGTAATCATTACCAAAGCTTTCATTAAATTGTAAACGTTTTTGCTTAGATACTAAAACCTCGCTTGGACTAAAGTTTTGTAATAACTTATCTATATATTCTTGATTACCTTGTGCTGTTAAGAATTCGCCTGTGGAAATGTCTAGAAAAGAAATCCCAATACTGTTTTTTCCAAAGTAGACAGAACCTAAAAAGTTGTTTCTTTTGGATTGTAACACCTCATCATTAAGGGCTACTCCTGGCGTTACCAATTCTGTAACACCTCGTTTTACAATTGTTTTTGTTTGTTTTGGGTCTTCTAATTGATCGCAAATAGCAACCCGTTCTCCTGCTTTTACCAATTTAGGTAAATAGGTATTTAATGAGTGATGTGGAAATCCTGCTAATTCTGTTTCACTCTCACTACCAGCGCCTCTTTTAGTTAGTATTATGCCTAGAATTCCTGCTGTTTTAACTGCATCCGAACCAAAGGTTTCATAAAAATCTCCTACTCGAAATAATAATAGTGCATCTGGATATTTAGCTTTAATGGCATTATACTGCTTCATTAAAGGGGTTACTTTTTTCGCTTTCTTTGCCAATGGATTGTTATTTTTATGTGCTACTTTTGCTTAAAATATAAGGATGCAATGTAACTATTATTTCATTTTTTATAAAGTGGAAGCGTTATAAGTTATCTATAATTATTCACAACAAAGCATGCGTAAATTAAAAAATAGCGAATTAGATAGGTTAAGTGTTGAGGCTTTTAAATCGGCTAAGAAAACCCCAATTATTATTATTCTAGATAATATTAGAAGTTTAAATAATATTGGTTCTGTCTTTAGAACGAGTGACGCCTTTTTAATTGAAAAAATATATTTGTGCGGTATTACTGCTACGCCACCCCATAAAGACATACACAAAACTGCTTTAGGCAGTACAGATACTGTTGTTTGGGAGCACGTTGAAAGTACTATAGAATTAACAAAAAGACTACAAGCCGAAGGCGTAAAAATATGCGCCATTGAGCAAGCTGAACAGGCAATTATGTTAAACACTTTTTCTCCTGAACCTGAAACTACTTACGCATTAGTTTTTGGAAACGAAGTAAAGGGTGTTGCGCAAGAGGTTGTAAGTGCTAGTGATTATGTTATTGAGATTCCTCAATTTGGTACTAAACACTCACTAAATATATCTGTTAGCTGTGGTATTGTAGTTTGGGATATTTTTAGCAAGCTAACAAATTAAGAGGTTTTATTGAGCGTAATTTTGCTATGCTTACTCATCACGAATAAACAACTACTCTTTAAATTGTTTTGTTTTTATCTTTCTATAAACGTTAGGTTTTATATTTTACAGACGTCGTTAATGTTTATAACCCTTTTTGTTTAGCCAAAACACCTTATGCTTTTCTCTCTTATTTAGGCTCAGTACTCTCCGCCCTAATTGGGAATAACTTCTTATAAGTTAAACACCTCCAGATCCACTCTAGTGGTCCAAACCTAAAATATTTTAACCAAATTTTACTGAATAGAACTTGAAATATAAAAACAAAAATTGCAACAATTAGTGCTTTTGAGGGACTTAAAGTTTCGTAAAGTTTAAATCCTATCGATGAAAATAAAATTAAACCAATAAAGCTTTGCATTATATAATTGGTTAAAGCCATTCTGCCAACATATTTTAATGGTGACAAAATCTTTTTCCATTTAGTATTGTAATAAATCCAACCAATAGCCCAAAGATAAAACAGCCCCATTGCAACATCAGAAAGCACCATTAATTTAATAAATACTGCTCTATAATTTTCTAATTTAAAAATTTCAAGTTTTACCAATGCAAATAAAAAGAATAGTCTATATACGTTAGTTACTATTGTAATTATCAATATTGGTTTTTTTATTTGATGCAGAAATAAACTTAAAGAGTTGTAAATTTTATTTTTACCAAGGTAAAGCCCTAAAAGAAACATTGAAGTCGCAATTGGTGCTAAAAATCCAAAAAGCATTGGAATATTAGAACCATACTCTAACAATCGTAATTTTACACCTTCAAAATAAGTTCCGTTTTTTATTATCTTATTAACCGTTTCTCCTGTATAGCCCTTTAAATAGATTTCTGGTTGAAAATGTATAAGATTAAAAATGTATTCAAAAACTTGATCGTAGAAAGGAAAGAACAGGAAAACTATTGATAATGCTAGAATTAGTTTGTTTGACCTTTTTATCATAAGCGTGGTAAACAAACCAAGAATTGCATAAAGGTTTAACACATCGCCCGACCATAACAATGTAATATGTAAAACACCAAAAATGAATAATATTAACATTCGCCTCCCAAAAAAGGAAAATGACAGTGTATTGT
>NZ_JBSHNS010000614.1:0-36775 GCF_053601635.1 Pontimicrobium sp. MEBiC01747 | reverse complement strand
ATATGATTTAACAGAATGATATCCTCCTTTTACCGTTTTCAAAATTTTATCTCTAAAGGATTCTTCTAAATTATCTTCAACATCTTGAAGCAATTCATTATAATCTAAAGGGATTGGGTTAGATGATTTTTTAGCAATATCTCTTTTAGCATTATTTAAAAGCTTATCGAGTTCGCTATCGGTAACTTGAATTATTTGATTATTAGTATTAGAAGCTATTGCTTTTTTCTCTTCAGGAATAGTACTATTTTTTAATAGCTTTTCTTTACCGCCTTCTCCTTGCGTGTTAAAGGCTATATATGCTTTATTTAATGTGTTTTGTCGAGCATTGTTATTGCTCTTTTTATTCGTATTTATTATATTGGTGTTTACCGCCTTCTGTTTATTATTAACATTGTTATTTGTAACTACACTAGCAACCCCTTCTGTTCTTTTTTTAATAGATTGTTCTTTTTGTATTTTAAGACTTTCTCTTTTAATGTTATGATTTGTTTTATTTTCCATATCTACTATACGTTCTTCTTTTTTAGAATCATTTAATAGATTTATTTCTTTATCTCCTTCTATTTTGTCCTTTACTATATTGCTCTTTGTTTCAACATCGGTTTCCACCGTTTTAAATGATTCTTTATCATTATAATTTACAATGCCTGTAATTAACAATAGTACGCCTATAAAACTGGCTGCTATACCTACTACCCTAAAACGATTTATATTTTTCTTAGTTGGAGCCTCATCCAAACGGTTTGCTAATGCCTCCCAACTTTTTGGCGAAGGATTTATTGTTCTTTCCTCGAGCTTTTCTTTTATGTTTTCTTCAAATTTAATTGGTGCCATAACTCGATATGTTTAATTCATTAATTTTTTGCTGAAGCATTTTTCGTGCTTTAAATAATTGCGATTTTGAAGTTCCTAAACTTATGTTTAGCATTTCTGCAATTTCTTGATGTTTATATCCTTCTATCGCATACATTACAAAAACGACTTTGTATCCTTCTGGTAATGTATCTATTAATTGTTGTATTTGCTCTACATTTATCTCTGTTTGAATATTGTTTGCAGTATCATTATTTACCTCCACTATAGTTTCTACTGGAAACTCAATAGTCTTTTTTTGTCTTAAAAACGAAATGGCTTCTCTTACCATTATGCGCCTTATCCATCCTTCAAAACTTCCTTCTCCTTTAAAACTTTTTAAGTTTGAAAACACTTTAAAGAATCCATTAAGCATAGCTTCTTCTGCATGCTGCACATCTTTGATATAATAGCGACATATACTTAACATTTTTGGTGCGTGTAACTCATACAATACATGCTGTGCTTCTCGATTATTATCGATGGCTCTCTTAATAAGCTTAGATTCGTTTTTATATAATTGAATTACTTTCACAAAAAGCGGATAGTTTTAGTCTTCTATTTACAAAGACGCAAAAGTTGTACATATGGTTGCCTATTGATTAAAAAAAAGTTTATTTTTTTCTTTCAATCACATAATTTACCATTAATTCTAATGAAGATTTGTACTCAGAATCTGGAAATTTACTCAGTATTTGCAAGGCTTCAGACTGAAATGCTTTCATTTTAGAAACAGCATATTCTAGTCCTCCATTATTTTTTACAAAATCGATAACTTCGTTAACTCGTTTTTTATCTTTATTATGATTTTTTACAGAGTTTATAAGCCAACGCTTATCTTTTTTATTACTGGTATTTAGGACATAAATTAAAGGCAAGGTCATTTTTTGTTCTTTTATATCTATTCCTACAGGCTTACCAATACTTTTAGAACCATAATCGAACAGGTCATCTTTTATTTGAAATGCCATACCTATAAGCTCTCCAAATTTACGCATGAGTTCTACATACTCTGAGTCTGGTTTTACCGAAGCTGCACCTAAACTACAACAGGCAGCTATTAAGGTTGCTGTTTTCTGCCTAATAATTTCGTAATACACATCCTCGGTAATGTCTAGCTTTCTTGCTTTTTCTATTTGAAGCAACTCGCCTTCGCTCATTTCACGAACGGCTACCGATATAATTTTTAATAAATCGAAATCCCCATTATCTATAGAAAGCAATAAGCCCTTAGACAATAAAAAATCTCCTATTAATACGGCTATTTTATTTTTCCAAAGTGCATTGATTGAGAAAAATCCACGGCGTTGGTTACTATCGTCTACAACATCGTCATGCACTAATGTTGCTGTATGTATTAACTCTATAACTGAAGCACCTCTATATGTACGGTCTACAACGTCTCCATTAGAGACCATTTTAGCTACTAAAAACACAAACATTGGGCGCATTTGTTTTCCTTTACGGTTAACGATATAGTGTGTTATACGATTTAATAACGCCACTTTAGAAGACATTGCTAAACGAAACTTTTTCTCGAAAAGTTCCATTTCGTAATCAATGGGTTGTTTTATTTGCTCAGTTATTTTCAAATAGTTAAAATTTGATTCTGACAAAATTAATAATAAAGTTGTTGTATTACTATTAATATGTTCTCTATTTATAACACCTCGCTTTTAAGTCCATTAAACCTTTATATAAAACATTTAATCGGTGTTTTTTTTAATAACGTACTCTTAGTCATATATTTAGTAATTAACTATTTAACTAAATTCTTATAACTATGAAAAAAATTACTTTTTTACTTTTTAGCTTTTTAGCGATTACGTTTAATGCACATGCACAATTTCCTGAAGATTTTGAGGCGGGCACTACAATTCCAGCAGGATGGACATCTTTTATAGGTACTAATGGCTTAGGTACTGGTCAAGATTGGCAAATAAATGACGGTGCAACTAATAATGTTGCTTTTGTTAATTGGGAAGCTGTAACTACTGGGATGACTTCTGAAGATTGGTTAGTTACACCACAGTTTACTGTAGATGCCACTAACTTTATTTTGTCTTTTGACCAATCGGATTCTTTTGCTACCGACTATGGTAGTTCATACACGATAAGAGTTTCTACGCTTTCGCAAACAACTCATGCAGATTTTACAATTGTAGATACCCAAACGGAAACCGATGTTTGGTCTGGAGGACCATTAGCGCAGCATACTGTAGATTTATCGGCATACGTAGGCATGCCTATTTATGTTGCTTTTGTTATGGAGCAAAACAATGGGGATCGTTGGATTATTGACAATATAGATATGATTGCTAATGCATCTGCTCCTAACCCTGTAACTACGCCTACTCCAGCAGATATGGCTATAGATATAACAATTGACACGACAAATAGTAATGCTGTAGCTTTTTCATGGGAAGCTTCACCAATGGGTGATGCACCTACAGCTTACGATGTGTATTTAGGCGACTCTCCGTCTACTTTAAACTTGTTAGGAACCTTAGGAGATACCTCTGTAAATATTACTGGTATGGAATACGCTACAGTATATTACTGGCAAGTTGTTGCTAAAAATGTTGGAGGTGAAGCTGTGGGATCTGCTGTATGGAGTTTTACAACAGAAGCAGACCCTACTTTATCTGTTGAGCAATTTGATGACCTAAAATCATTTTCTATATATCCAAACCCAACTAGCGATGTACTAAATATTAATACTAATGAAACTGTAAATTCATTAGTTATTTATAATCAACTAGGCAAACAGGTTATTACATTACAAGGTAAACAGGTTTTAAATAATACTGTTAATGTGAGCAATCTTAATCAAGGAATTTACTTTATAACTATTGTAGCAAACAACAAAAAGCAGACTCTTAAATTTTTTAAAGAATAATACAAAACCAATAGATTATAAAAAAAGCGACCTTTCGGTCGCTTTTTTTATAGTAAGAGGTACAGGAATTTATATTTTCTATAAGCTTTTTTGTTACTGTTATTTATATGCATTAAAGCTAAGTTGTAGCGTTAACTAATTAAAAGGCATTATACACTCATTTTATTTTTTATTTTCTAGATTTATAATTTAGATTTATAAAAATTATTAAAAAACTAACTATGAGATTCTCACTATTATTTTTAATACTAGCTTCTAATCTTGGCTTTACGCAAACTAAATTAGAGGATTTAAATTTTGATACTAAATATTATAATGCTACAGATAAGTGGGTTGCCTTTCCTAAAAAAGCTTCAGATTCAACTTACCTCTATGGTTTTATTTATTTAGATCCGCAAGCTGGTTTTACATTAAATTATGAAACAAATTTTTTCATTTCAGAAAAAGGATTAAAAAGTACGCCTAGAGATTCTACTATTGGTTTTATGAAAGTTAGGTTGACTCCAAAAACGAGTTTAGTAACTGTGCTTAATAAAAAGCAAATGACAGAATTAAACCTTCCAGAAGTACCAGATTGGTTATCTGTATATAAAGAGGGAGCCAATGAAATCAATTATTTAAAATCTATAGGTTATCATTATAATCACGTTGGCGCTTGCGAACTGGCTTTAATACCGCTAGAAAAAGCATATAGCATAGAACCGCATTATGAAGGGTTAGAGTTTGAACTTGCTTATGCTTATAATGCTTTAAAACAGTTTGAAAAAGCTATTACTATTTTAGACAAAGCCATTAAAAACAATCCTAACAATTTCTATTTCTACAGGGAATTAGGGTATTCTTATAAAAACATAAATCTTATAGATAAAGCTGAAGCGACATATAAAAAGGGTATTAAAATTTCTGACAATGATTTTGAAAAAAGTGAAATGGCTGTAAATATGGCTCAATCTTATTTTCAATTAAAGAATAAAAAGAAGTTTAAGCAATGGGCTAAACTTACAAGAAAATATGCAGAGCCTAACTCTCAGTATGTTAAATACATTGAACTATTTGAAAAACAATGGGATAAAAATTAAAACATATTAGCTTTTATTGGCTAATTGGCCACAGGCTGCATCTATATCTTTACCTCTGCTTCTACGCACATTAACAACAATTCTGTTTTTTTCTAAGTGGTAAATATAATCGTCTATTGCTGTACTTTTTGCTTGTTGAAATTGTCCATCGTCTATTGGATTGTATTCAATAATATTGACTTTACAGGGTACATATTTGCAAAAACGAACTAGTGCGTCTATATCTTTTTGCGAATCGTTAATACCATCCCAAACGACATACTCGTAAGTAATTTTACGTTGTGTTTTTTGGTACCAGTATTCTAAAGCTTCTCGCAAATCTTTAAGAGGAAAGGTTTCATTAAACGGCATTATCGTTGTACGCACCTCATCTATTGCAGAATGTAATGAGACTGCTAGGTTAAATTTAACCTCATCATCGGCCATTTTTTTAATCATTTTTGGCACTCCTGATGTAGAAACAACTATACGTTTAGGGGACATCCCTAATCCTTCTGGCGATGTAATTTTATCTATGGCTTTAATAACGTTATTGTAGTTCATAAGTGGTTCTCCCATACCCATAAATACAATATTACTTAACGGACGATTAAAGTATAACTTGCTTTCTTTATCTATGGCAACAACTTGATCGTAAATCTCATCTGGATTTAAATTACGCATGCGTTTTAAACGTGCTGTAGCACAAAATTTACAATCTAAACTACATCCTACTTGGCTAGAAACACAAGCTGTTGTTCTAGTTTCTGTTGGTATTAATACAGATTCTACAATTAAGCCATCGTGTAAACGTACTGCATTTTTTACCGTACCATCGTTACTTCGTTGCATGGTATCGACTTCTATGTGATTAATCACGAAGTTTTCTTCTAGCATTTGGCGTGTTGCTTTAGAGAGATTCGTCATATCTTCAAAGGTATGCGCGCCTTTACTCCAAAGCCATTCGTATACTTGATTACCACGAAATGCTTTATCGCCTTCTTGCTCAAAAAACGTTCTTAATTGCTCTTTTGTTAATGCTCGTATGTCTTTTTTCTTAACTGCCATAGGTTGTGCAAAAATAGTAAACGTTTATTAATTACTTTTTTTTGATTTTAGGAATTGTTATTACTAAAAAAACCTTGATTCAAAAAAAATGAATCAAGGCTTTCAATTTTATATACGTTTAATGCAAATTAGATAATTAGCATAGCATCTCCATAACTGTAAAACTTGTATTTTTCTTTTACAGCTTCTTCATACGCTCTTATAATAAAATCATGTCCTGCAAAGGCAGACACCATCATTAATAATGTAGATTTTGGTGTATGGAAGTTAGTAATCATTGCATTTGCTATACTAAAATCGTATGGAGGGAAAATAAATTTATTGGTCCAACCATCTATTTCATTTAATGTAGAATTTGAAGATACTGCACTTTCTACTGCACGCATAGCTGTTGTACCTACTGCGCAAATACGTCTTCTGTTTTTTAAAGCTGTATTTATTTGTTCTACTGTTTTTGGCCCTATAAATACTTCTTCACTATCCATTTTATGTTTAGACAAGTCTTCTACCTCAACAGGGTTAAAGGTTCCTAAGCCTACATGTAATGTTACTTCTGCGAAGTCTATACCTTTAATTTCTAAACGCTTTAATAAGTGTTTAGAGAAGTGTAGTCCTGCTGTTGGTGCTGCTACAGCTCCTTCTTCTTTTGCAAAAATGGTTTGGTAACGTTCTTCATCTTCTGGTTCTACTTCTCTTTTAATGTATTTAGGAAGTGGTGTTTCTCCTAATGCTTTTAACTTAGCACGAAACTCTGTGTATGAACCGTCATAAAGAAAACGTAATGTTCTTCCTCTAGAGGTTGTGTTATCTATAACTTCTGCTACTAGCGTTTCATCGTCTCCAAAGTATAATTTATTCCCTATTCTAATTTTACGTGCTGGATCTACTAAAACATCCCAAAGACGTTGCTCTTCATTTAATTCTCTTAATAAAAAGACTTCTATTCTAGCTCCTGTTTTTTCTTTATTTCCAAATAAACGTGCAGGAAATACTTTTGTATTATTAAGAATCATGACATCGTCTTCTTCAAAATAATCGATAAGGTCTTTAAATTGTTTGTGCTCTATGGTTTGCTCTTTTCTATTTAAAACCATTAAACGAGATTCATCTCTGTTTTCAGATGGGTATTCTGCTAATAGTTCTTCTGGTAATTCAAAGCCAAAGTTAGATAGTTTCATTTGCTAGTTGTTTATTTTAATCTTTTGGTCAAATGTTACATTCAATTTTATATACTGTTCTTATCGAATAGTTATGACCTTATTGAATGGTTCATTTGCTAGTTGTTTATTTTAATCTTCCAGATAAAATGACCTTTTGCATTAAAGTTGCTAGTCTGTTCTCTCCGGTATTTATTTTTCAAGATTGCAAATATACAATCTCGAGATAGGGGTTGTCAAGTAAATGACTGATTATTATTAATTAAACTTAAAACCTAACGTTTTTAAATCTTCCCAAAATGTAGGGTAAGATTTAGACACGACTCCTGAATCTTCAATAATAATAGGAACTTTCAGTGCTAATGGTGCAAATGCCATAGCCATTCTATGATCGTTATAGGTTTCTGTAGAGCTGTTTTCTTTTATAGTTTTTGAGGCCGATAGTTGTAAAGAATTGTCTGTTATCTCTACATTTCCTCCTAATTTTTCTATTTCGGCTTTTAATGCTTCTAAACGGTCTGTTTCTTTTATTTTTAGCGTGTGCAATCCTGTTAGGTTACATTCTAATCTTAAAGCAAAGGCTGTAACCGATATGGTTTGGGCTATATCTGGTGAATTCGCTAAGTCGAAATTAATAATGGTGTCTGCATCTACTAATTCTGTTTTCTTTAATAGAATTGTATTATCATTAAATTGTGTTTCTACTCCAAACGTTTTATAAAATTTGGCTAATGAAGCGTCTCCTTGTAGGCTTTCTTTTGTATAAGATGTTAATTCAATTTCTGTACCTATACTACATAAAGCGACTATACTATAGTAATATGATGCCGAAGACCAGTCTGACTCTACTACAAGTTCAATTTTTTCTTTTAATTCTTCTTGTAAAGGTTTTACTGTAACTATATTATTCTTAAAAGTTGTTTCTACTCCTATTTTATTTAATAGACTTAGTGTCATATTAATATATGGCACAGAGGTTATTTTTCCTTCTAAATGTAACTCTATCCCATTTTTTAAAGTTGGTGCAACAAGTAATAATGCCGAAATGTACTGACTACTTACATTCGCTTTTAAATTAACTTTATGTTGCGTTAATTCTTGCCCTTCTATTATTAATGGTGGATATCCTTTATTTTCTTTATAACTTATTTTTGCTCCTAATTGATTTAATGCTTCTACTAATATTTCAATAGGACGCTCCTTCATTCGTTTAGAGCCTGTAAGTTCTATTGTTCGTCCTGCTTGTGTGGCAAAGTATGCTGTTAAAAATCGCATAGCTGTTCCTGCATGGTGAATGTCTATAACGTTAGATGTTGAGGCTAATGCTTTAGTCATTAACTGGGAATCGTCTGAATTAGACACATTATAAACTTGTAGTTTTGGATATAATGCTTGTAATAATAATAACCGATTCGATTCGCTTTTTGAACCTGTAATTTTAATTGATGTTTTTTGGTTTACTATTTGCGATTTTTGAAGATGTAAATTCATTTAGAGTCGGCTTTATTTATAGTTATAGCTTGTAATACTATCTATAAATATTATTTTAATTTTTGATTATTTTGGTGTCTGTCGTGATCACGTTTTGTTTTTATGTCTAGCTTTTTATCGAAAGCTTCTTGTAAATTTATTCCTGTTTGATTTGCTAAACATAATACAACAAACATAACATCTGCTAATTCTTCGCCTAGGTCTTTGTCTTTATCGCTTTCCTTTTCGCTTTGTTCTCCATATCTTCTGGCTATTATTCTAGCAACTTCACCTACTTCTTCTGTAAGTTGCGCCATGTTTGTTAGCTCGTTAAAATAGCGAACACCATGTTCTTTTATCCAATTATCTACGTCTAGTTGTGCGTTTTTAATGTTCATTGTTTTTCTTTTTAAAGCGTAAAAATAATAAAACCAAAATGCACGGAATAGCAATATATTTTAATTCGCTTAAAATAACTCGCATTCCCCATTCTGAAAAAAATTTACTAATACCTATTGGTGATACTTTTATTATTTTTAATGGAAAGAAAAAACGTTCATCGTTAAAAGGAATAAAAAAACCCACGCCTCTTCCTCCTGTTGTTAATCCGTCTAAAATACCATGAGAGATAGTTGATAAAAAAATAACAATAAAAACAATTTGCTTTTTTTGTTTTCGCAATAGCAACATTATTATTATCCCCCATAATACTGCAAAAATAATAGAGTGTGTAAACCCACGATGCCCAAATGGATGCATATATGGAATTCCAAAGTTAAAAGCTAGAACATCTATATCTGGTAGTATTGCAGAGCCAATTGCTAAAAACAATAGTAGTTTATTACTTCTAGAGTCGACTATTTTAGATAGCGTAAAGCCTACTAATCCATGTCCAAATAAGGATGCCATTTTATCATTCTTTTTTTAATACTATTTTCTGACTTTCTTTCTCAACAATATTGTCTGTAAACGTTTTAAATTCCTGATACTTTTCTGGAATTATGTATGTTGTTTTTAAGTGTTTTGTTAGGGTTATTTGAATAGCTCCATTATCTACTTTTGTTATAAATGAAAAATCACCTTCGTTTCCGTTATACTGAATCTTTATGTTTTCTGGTAAGGATTCTATAGTATAACCTTCTGGTATTTTTAAGTTAACGGAATATCTTGTTGCGGTAGGGTAAATAAAGTCTATAGGAAAAGCTCTTTTGTCTTGCTTAAATACATTTTCGTTTGCCGTAAAAAATAATAGTGGAGAAAAGTATAGTTTATTTCCTATTTGCTCTACCTCATTAGCTAATGTATAGTTATAGCTATAATTAATGGGTTTATTAAGTATTTTTAAGTTTTTAATATCTAAATCTGTAATTTTTATTTCTCCTTTGCTTTCTTCTAAGTTTCTTACTACTTCTTCTTTTTCTATATCTACATTTTTACTTCTATAATTATATGCTAAGTAGTTTGTAAGTCGCTTTCTTACTGTTCCAGTAATTGATAAATTATCTGTAATTTCTGCTTCTAACAAAACATTTTCTCTAGAGAATACTTTTGGGGATAAATTTATCCATGTCGATTTTCCATTAGGCTTTATCATTCGTCCTTGCCAGTTAACGGCTCTTAAAGGTAATGTTCCTGGCGCCGTAATAGTATTAGTTGCGTCTAGCAAAAGTGTTTTGCCTTCTACTTCTACTGCTGTTATAACATAGTTAAATCCTGTTAGTGTTGGTGTTACTGGTATACCATTTGCTCTTGTACTTATTAATACTGGGTTTGCTTTAATACCTGCATACGTTAGCATGGCTGTTAACATAAGATTAATATCTCCAACATTTCCTGTTCTAGCTTTATATGCTTTTTTTACACCACTATTAGATTCGAACCCAACTAATCCGTTCCATGTCATCTTGTTTTTTAAAAAATTATATATAACGCTTATTTTTTCTTTAGGGTTATTTATCCCCTCTATTAATGCATCTATTTCTTCTTTAAAATAACCTGTCTTTTTTAATTGTCCTCCAAAAACATCACTTTTATATATGGTTTCTGCAACACTTTCCCATGTTGTTGTATAATCTTTAATTACGCCATCTGCTCCTTTAAAAAAGGAATATTCTAAAATTAATTTTGAGCGGTAATTGTCTAAATTATTTACAAATGGTTCTGTTTTTAAAGCGGGAATATTATTTTCTTTTATTGTAATTGTATTTTCATCATAAACCCAGCTAGAGTGAGACAACTCATAACTTCTTGTTCTAAAAACGGTCCCTTCTCTCTGTTTATTAGAGACCGCTACATTTTTTTGATTTCTTGACTCTTCTATTTTAGGAAAATACACTGCTTTAATATTTGCCTGCTTTTTATAGTTAAAATACTCAGGAGTTTTTATAGAGACCTCTAACTTAGCTATTGGTATATTGTATTGTAACACAACATCGTCTATATAAGCATATGGAGATTCTATTTTATACTCGAATTCTATAATGCATCCTTCACTAACATTAGGCATTGTAAAGCTTTTAGTTGCTAAATATTTACTAGTTTTTTCTTCGAATACGCCTTCTTTTTTAAGCTTTGTTTTTACTACTTTTCCGTTTTTTAAAGTATAAGTATAGCCATTTAAACCTAATAGTTTTTCACTTTTAGAAGTATATCTATCATACAACCGAATACGTTTTGTTGCCCACTCGAAACCTTCTTTATTATATATTTTTATTCTTTCGTGTACTTCATTTCTTTGTACAAAGCCATCATTTTCTCTATATATAAAATTTATGTTCTGTTCTTTATATAGCACTACTGCATTAGCTGTAGTATCTTTTTCATAACTATTATCTATTAATTCCTCTTTAGTTACTTTTCCAAATTTATAATTCTGAGCAAGTATTCCTTGAATTGAAAATAATACGAGTAGAGCTAATAATCTCATGCTTATTTAGTAAATAAATTTATTTTATACTTTTTTTAATACAATTTTGTCTGTTTGCTTTTCAAATGACAATTGAAAAAATTGTTTAAACTGCTCATATTCTGCAGGCAATATTAATGTTTTATTAAGGTTAGTTGTTACCATAACCTGTAATTTATTACCAAGCGACTTAACAATATATGAGAATTCCCCATCGACTCCATTTAATTGTACTTTTGCATTCTCTGGTATAGATTCTACAGCATAGCCTTCTGGAATTTTTATTGTAATAGAGTACTTGCTATACAATGGATATATAAAATCTATTGGATAGGTTCTTGAGTCTTGTTTAAACGGGTTTTCTTCTGGTGCAAGAAATAATAATGGGGATATGTAAAGTTTATCTCCTATTTCTTCTACTTCATTATTTAATTTGTAATCGTAAGTATAACTTATTGGTTTATTTAAAGCTTCTTTATTTTTAATAGATAGATTTGTAATTTCAATATCTCCTTTACCATCTTCAAAATCTTTAATTATAGCATCATTATTTGTAGTATAATAATTGTCTCTATATCCTAATGCTAGATATTCTGTTAGCTGTTTTCTAATTTTCCCAGAGATAGATAAATCGTCGTTAATTTCAACATTCATTAGAGCTATTTCTTTAGATTTAGTTTGCGGAGTTAGACCTATCCAACCAGAAGTTCCATTTTGTTTAACAAGCCTACCTTTCCAATTAATTGAGTTTTCTCTTAAAATGTTAGCACTTCCATATTTACTGGTACCATCTAATAAAATAAAACCATTTTCTAAGCTTATAGCTGCTATGACATAATTAAATCCTTTCGTACTAGGTAAAATAGGAATTCCATTATCTCTTGTACTAACCAAAACTGGACTAGCATCTAATCCTGCATACCTTAACATTGAGGTAAGCATTAAATTAATATCGGCAGTATTCCCTACTCTTTCTTTGTAAGCCTTTTTCACACCTAACTCTGAGGTATACCCTCTTCGCCCATTCCATTTTATCTTGGTCTTTACAAAATTATATATAAGAGCAACTTTTTCTTCAGGAGAATTAATACCCTTAATAATATTTTTTAAGTCTTCCTCAAAATAGGTTGTTTTACTTAATTGTCTCCCAAAACTTTCTCTATTATATATAGACTTAGTAACTTGTTCCCAATCTGTTGAATATTCTTTTACAGAACCATCAAAACTTTTGATTGATTTAACCTCCCATTTTACTATTGCTCTATAATTATTAATGTTATCTACGTATGGTTCTCTTTTTAAAGCAGGTATATTTTGTAAATCGGCTTCATATATATTTTCTAAAATGTCATATGTTCTTTCTACAAGATTCTCTTTAGAAAATTTTGTTTTAGCTTCTGCAGATCCATTAGCAAAAGAAGAATGGTATGAAACTAATAACTTTCTATTTTTACTTCTTTCTAATATTTCTGGTATATATTTAGCTCTAGTATTAAGTATCTTACTTACTCTAAAATACTCCGGCACTTTTAATTGGTAATTAAATTGCTTTATGGGTATATTGTATTGAAAAACATCATCATCTAATTCTATATTAGGTGATTCTATTACGTACTTATATTCTATAATAGAGCCCTCTTTTAAATTAGGCATTGTAAACTTATACTGTTTCCAATACTCATTTTTTTCTTCTTTAAAAATACCATTTTTCTTTAATTTATCTTTTTCAATCTTTCCTCCTTCTATGTTATATGTATAGGCTTTTAAATTTAACAGTTTCTCTTTATTAGAAGCATTTTCATTGTAGAGATTCTCTACTTTTGTACCCCATTTAAATCCATCTTTATTATAAATTTTTATACGTTCAAAAATTTCAATAAATCTTTTAAACCCTGCATCTTGGACATAATTATAATATACTTTATGCTCTCTATATAACACCGCGGCATTAACAGTAGTATCATTATTATACGTTTTTTCTGCTAATTCTTCTTTACTTACTTTTCCGAATTTATAGTTTTGCGAAAAACTAAAACTACACAGTAATAAAAGGGTTATTACTATTACTTTTTTCATAATTAATTGATGGTTTTTAATGCTATTTTAGATTTATCGTGTTTAACTATTTTTAAATAAAACGCTCTAAATTGTTTATAGTCTTCTTTTTTATAATCTCCTTTATTAATAACCAATGTTCTTTTGTATGCTAACAAATTATTTGCTTTCTTTTCTATAACTACAGAATAGCTTCCAAATTTATTTTCTATAGATACTGGTGTCATTAAGGCTTCTACTTCTATCGTTTCTGGTAATTCTATTTTGTATTCATCTACATCTGTAAAGCCTCTACTTATTTTAAATGGCAGTTTACGAGACTTATATCTAGGTGGTACATTAGTTGTTTTATTAAACATATTAGGTGCAAATAATAATCTATTGCCCGCTTTTAATGTATATTTACTTGCAGCCAAGTTGACATTCTCTGTAAAAACAATTTCATTTTTATCATTGTTTTTAGACATTTTAAGAAGCTCTAGGTTATTTATATTATTAAAATAATCTTTATAGTGTAGTTTAGCTTCTTT
Organism: Pontimicrobium sp. MEBiC01747; assembly: GCF_053601635.1. NCBI lineage: Bacteria > Pseudomonadati > Bacteroidota > Flavobacteriia > Flavobacteriales > Flavobacteriaceae > Pontimicrobium > Pontimicrobium sp. MEBiC01747. Next base: position 22,778 of record NZ_JBSHNS010000614.1, on the reverse strand, counting down.
TTCGTTTTTATTTTCTAAATCTACATGATAATCATATTGTGTGCCTTTAGAGGTTATCTCTACATCTGCAAAAATACTCCCTTCCTTATCTAATTTCACTTTGGCTGTAGTAGTTTGTAAATTATCTTCAGCTGGGTATATTTTTGTATGTACTATTTTACCTCCTTCTGGGGTAATAATTAGAGCATCTCTATCGTCTGTAAAATTAGCATTATATCCAAATGGTGCCGTTTGACTGGTACATTCTAACCAAACATAATCATCTTCATTAGGTACTGCTAAAATTGCGTGATTTCCCTGCGTTGCAGAAAATTCTTTGTCTATGTTTTCTACGTTTCTCCCCCCATATATAATAGTATAATAGGATTCTACATTTACTTCATCTAATAACGCTTTAGTATAATTAGTTAATGCTTTACAATCTCCATATCCTAATCTGTCTACATCGCTTGCTAACATTGGTTTCCAGCCCCCAATGCCTATTTGCACACTTACATAGCGTGTTTTGTCTTGCATATATTTATAAACTAATTTGGCTTTTTCTATATTAGAAGTTGTATTTTTTGTTATCTGTTTTATTTCTGCTTTTACAGATGCTGGTAATTCTTGCGTATTGTGTATTAACTTATCGTCTACCCACTTTCCAAAGTCTTGCCAATCTGTATTTACTCCTTCTACACCTTCCATTACAAATTTGGTTAATGCTACTTTTAATGAAGGTGCATAAGTACTAAAAGATGGAGCATAAGCTTCTGGTTTTAATGCTTTTAAATTTTTAGCTAAATAATTATAATCTTCTAATTTTTCGATATTGTAGTTATCAAAGTTTTGTGTTTTTACCTTTAATTCTACACCAGAAGTATTATTAATTTTATAATTAGAGTGTTCTGTACTTACAAAGACATCTTCAATGGGTCTCCAGCCAGGTATAAATGCTGTAGATTTATATTCTACTTCTGTTTCAAATACAACTGTGTATGGATAGTTAACTGGTGTGTAATCTAAATATTTAACTCTAGAGTCTGAATAGAGGGTTCCTCCATCTACTGCACTAGCATCTTTAAAGTTTTTCTTTTTTACTTTTTTAATTTCTTGTCCTAAAGCATCATAAATAACTGCTTCTATTTTTTTTATATTTGTATTGCTGCTGTAATGCATATATGCACCTACATCTGACTTCCCCGATTTACTTAAAACAGTTACAATACGTTTATTTATATATGTAAATTTATTATGTTTTTCTATATTTATAGTAACATCGTTTAGCCGTATTACAGCATTTGCATTCTCTTTTAATTCTGGGTTTATTGTAAGAGCTATTAACTTGTCTTGAGAGTAAGTTGTTAGGGAAATAAGCATAACAATAATGCTTATAGTTCTTTTAAATCTCATGTATTTTTTATTGATTAGTTTAAAGGTATTGCTAGTAAAAAATGTTATAATATATTATTCTTTATTTTTAGTATCTATAATTATAGTTACTGGACCATCATTTAATAACGACACTTTCATGTCTGCTCCAAAGACCCCAGTTTGCACTTTTTTTCCTATATTTTGTTCTAATTGTTTCACAAATGCTTCGTAAATAGGTATTGCTACTTCTGGCTTTGCTGCTTTTATATAACTAGGTCTATTTCCTTTTTTAGTACTAGCATGCAATGTAAATTGGCTTACAACTATAGCTTCTCCTTTTGTGTCTGTAAGTGATTTATTCATAACACCACCATCATCCTCAAAAATGCGAAGGTTTGTTATTTTATTACATAACCATTTAATATCCTCTTGTGTATCGTTAGTAACAACTCCTAATAATATTAATAATCCCTCATTAATATTAGCAACTTGTTTTCCATTAATAGTTACATCTGCATGTGTAACTCTTTGGATTACTGCTTTCATTTTTTATTTCCTATTGTTCTTTATCCCAAATATCTGTACGATAATGTTGCTCGTCTCCTTCTAATATTTGTATGTAACTATTATAACGCGATGCTGCAATTTCATTATTGTCTAATGCTTGCTTTACTGCACACTTTGGTTCTTCTTTATGTAAACAATTGTTAAACTTACAGTCTTGTTTTAGAGCAAAAAACTCAGGAAAATAGTCGCCAACTTCCTCTTTTTCCATGTCTACTACTCCAAAGCCTTTTATACCTGGGGTATCTATTATTTTTGCATTAAAACTTAAATCGAACATTTCTGCAAACGTTGTGGTATGCTGGCCTTGCATGTGCTGCGAGGAAATGGCTTTTGTTTTTAAGTCTAAATTAGGCTCTATAGCATTAACTAAAGTAGATTTACCTACGCCAGAGTGCCCAGAAAACATACTTACTTTGCCTTCCATTAAACCTTTTACCTTATCTATGTTTTCTCCTGTTTTTGCAGAAATAGTAATACACTCGTATCCTATTTTATTGTAAATGTGTTCTAGATATTTAACCTCTAATAAAGTCTCTTCGTTATAGGTATCTATTTTATTAAATAGTAATACTGTTTTTATAGAATAGGCTTCTGCCGATGCTAAAAAACGATCTATAAAACTTGTAAATGTAGGCGGATTATCTATAGTTACTAATAAAAATACTTGGTCTACATTAGAGGCGATTATGTGGGTTTGTTTAGATAAGTTTACAGATTTACGTACAATATAGTTTTCACGATCATGAATGGTATTAATAACACCGGTTTCTTTATCGCTTTTTGTATCTAATTCAAAATCTACATAATCGCCCACAGCTATTGGGTTGGTACTTTTTATTCCCTTTAGTCTGAATTTACCTTTTATTCGGCACTCGTAGCTTGTTCCCAATTCGGTTTTTACGGTGTACCAACTTCCTGTAGATTTATATACTAGTCCTGTCATTCATTAGTTTAAGCTACAAAATAACAACTTTTATATTAAATTATAATAATCTATGTATTCCTTTTTTGGTACCTAAACGTTTTCCTCCTGTTATTGTAGTAACCAAAAATAAAATTCGTTTTATATTTTAATTAGTTATACCAAAATTATATAAATAACAAAGCTTAAAATAACTCTAATAAGTAAACGCTTTATTTGTATGAATATATTTTTTTGATTAATGGCACAGAAGTTGATATCTTGCTCTCTAATTAATAATTTAAAAACAAAAATTTAAACACTCATTATGAAAAAAATTTTATTATTTGCTGCCTTTGCAGCTGTCGCTTTTATCTCGGTATCTTTTGTTAATATTGATAGTAAACCTGCAGAAGTAGAATACAAAGTTGTTACTGTTGTAGAATCTATTGTGCCAAATGGTTTAGGAAGATCTAGAATGATTTCTGCTACAGAAAAGAAAGATTATAAAGAGTTTACTTCTGTAAGATCTGGAGATAAAGGTAAAGACAAAAAAAATAAATCTAAAAGAGGGGAAATTCGTGTAAAAGATTACGAAGAAACTAAATTATTAAACTTCTATAACTTAGGTGGTATTCGTTTTCAAAACATTGCTGCTAATGATGCTGTAATGACTTCTAAAATAAACACAATGATTGCTGAAGGATGGGAACTAGCCTTTGTTAACACTGCTGTAGAAAGCGAAGGTGGAAAAGGAGACGGAAAAGGTATTTTTATTACTAGATATATGTTTAAAAGAACAAACTAATTGTTTGTTTTTACATAAAAGAAAAGAGCCACTTTCTATATCCAAAAGTGGCTCTTTTTATGTGAAAAAAAATCAGTTATTCTATATTTAATCGTTCTAATCGCATATTTAATGCTTTCTTTTCTTTGTTATATTCTAATAGCATTATATACCCTAACTTACCTGGTAATATTCTATAAGATACATCATCTCCTTTAGACTCGGTAAGCGTAATCTCGTCTTCCGATAATTTATCTTCATTATAAATTATAGTTTTAAGCACTATTTTTTTGTCTTCTTTTTTTGATGTATCGTAGTTTATATATGTTGCATAAAATCGATCTCTATCTTTATCTATCTGAGTAAATTCGTAATCAAAACCACCAAAAGCTTTTACAAGACGTGCATATAATTGAGGGGTCTCTAATAATTCTGATGGACTTGTAACTTCAGTTAGAGCTGAAATTGGAACTAAAACACTTTTTTCTTTTTTAAACACTTCAACCTCTTCAAGATTAAAGGCGTCATCAAAAGCAAAAACTACAGCATCTGTTACTGTAATACTATTTTCTACTTTCCCTCTACTGTTTAATGTTTTGTGAAATTTTTCGGCCATAGCATAATACGTTCCCTTTTGTGTTCGAATAATGTCATGAAAAAAAATATACTCTCCTTCTTTTATATTTTCTGTTCCTAAAGCTTTATTAATTTCTAACTCCCAACTTATTTTTTTATCAGAAACAACAGTACCTTTTATATCAAGTACCTGAGCAAATAAACCTAAGCTCTTATTTTTAAATAATTCATCACTTTTATTAAAATACTCTCCTAACAACACAAGATTTTTATCTGCAGTTAAAAAGGCATTTGATACCGATCTAAAATCATTTTTATCATATTTTTTTTTAAATAAAGATTCACCCGTATTAACATCTAATACAATAATATTTTCTATAGATGTAGCATCTTTTCCATTTCTCTTTTTCCCCATAGACGTTATCCCTTCCAAAAGCACTACATATTTTTCGTTAGCCTCAAGAACCTTAATGACACTAGGTTTCTTTTTTTCTAAAACCTGTTCGTATACCCACGATTTACCACCATCTGTAGGAAAGTATTTTAGTTTAGACGCTATAGCTCTATTTTTATACGTCATATGATTAAATATAAACCCTTTATTGTCTACAGGAAATAAAGGCTTAACGAAATCTTTATTTGATTTGTACATGGATTCTAAAAATAAAGTATTCATTCTTGATAGAGGTATTATAATGTCTTCACCTTGCTCCCCATTTTTATTAAAAGTCACTAACTTATAATGTCTTTTACCTAAGTTTATCATGGTAAGCATAAGCGATTGATTATTAAACTTACTTTCTATTAATATGTCTCCTTTATTTCCTATGTAAGATTTAGTAGCTATTTCATTTAGATTATTGTCTAACATATTTATAGCGTACTCTCGTTTGCCCTTTTTTAACTTATCAACTTCATAATAAAAATAATATCCATCAACATCATTGTTTTTATCCATAAATGTTCCTGAATTCTTTATCTTAAAGGATGTAATTTCATTTAATAATTTTTCTTGTCCATAATTACTTACACTCAAAAAGCATAGTATGACTACTATTAAAAATTTCTTCATTTGTTAATTTAATTAATTATTAATTTATAGATTCAAAAAAATCATGAATCTCGTTAAAGTCTTTATTATTAGGTAATTTATCTTTGTTTGATTTGCAAAACGCTAACCCTATTTTTCTTATTTCGGAAAGTTCCAAATTATGGATAAAACGCCTGATACTATTTAATTGTTTTTCGTCTGAAAAATTATTTGATAAACGCACATACTTAGCTAATTCATGTTTTTTTCTTGCTTTATATATTTTTTTAAACACCTTAGCCATAGTAGAATAATAATACTCTGTAGTTATTTTTTTGTTATCATACTTTTCAATTAACTGATAGATTGCTAAATCTAGTAATTTTAAGTCGACAACATATTCGATACTTTGTATATATGCTATTTTTTTAATTTCTTTAAGATGCCGTTGTGAAATGGCACTACTGCTATCTGGTATATTAAAATTCTTATTTAATTTTTTTACTCTAAGTTCCAGTTCTGGATGCGTTTCAATGGTATCGGATTCTAATTTAAATTCGTCAATTTTCTCTTTAGCATTAAATATTGAAGCTGTTTTTTTTAACCAATATGATTTAAAGGGATAGCTTTCAAAATTAAAAACACTATCTAACCTAACATCGTGGTAGAGCATCATATCATCTACTTTTTTCAACTTAACCAATGCACTAACTGCATTAGATTTGGCGTATTTTGTTTTAGATAATAAAATATACCCCAATGAATCGGCCTCAGCTTCAGCCGTCTGCGAATGATCTAAAATTTTCACACTTAATTCATCTATTATAGAAAGTGCAGCTCTTGTTCTACCGTATTTTTTTCTTTTTATTTTTTTAACTTTCACTCTTGTTTCTCTAGAGTTAATAGTCGCCACAGAATTAGTTACATTGTTTATAGAATGGCGCAATAATTTATGAGCTATCTCATGGCAAATAATAGATGCAAGTTCATCATCTGAGTCTAATACAGTAAATAACCCTAAATTAATTTCGAACATACCATCTCCATAACACGCTGCATTAGGCGCTAAAGAATTATTGATGAAAAAACAGAAATCTTTGGTATTTATGTTTGGGTTTGAAGTATATATATGATTTAAAATCGCATCTAGATTATTTTTTACTTCCTTATTAAAATAGTAAACACTATCCTCTATTTTTTCGATTGTTTTCTCATCTCTACCCTTATAAATCTTTTTTATCTTAGATGAAAATGCCCCTTTTATTTCCCTAATTTGATTAGAATTGATTCGTTTTAGGTATTTTTTTATAGAATCTAATTCTTTAGGGATATATTCATTCTCTATAATTTGGGCGTTTCCGAAAACTACAGAAAGAATAAGAAAGGATAAAGTTATTAAAGAGACTTTCATTATAATTGATTATAGAGTATAAAAAATCTGACTCTAGCTAGCGTCAGATTTTTTATTCTTCAAAAGTAAGTATTTTAACCTCTTAAGCAAGTAACTTTTATCCTTTTATTATTTTTTCTTGATGGTTAATAGATTCTTGGTGAATGGCTTTAAACATTTTAAGTATAAACTCTTCGCTTAGCCCTTTTTGTTCACCTTCTAGAACCATTTTTCCTAAAATCTCATTCCAACGTTTGCTTTGTAAAACAGCTACATTACGTTTCTTTTTAAGAGCCCCAATACCATCGGCTATTTTCATTCGTTTACCAATTAAATCTATTATTTGGTTATCTACAACGTCTATTTGCGCTCTTAAATTTCCTAATTCATTATTATATTCTGTTTCAGGATCGCTTACTTTTCTAATTCGTAAATCCTTCATCATTTGTATTAATGTTTTTGGGGTTACTTGTTGTGCGGCATCACTCCATGCATTATCTGGATCGGTATGTGTTTCTATCATTAATCCATCAAAATTTAAATCTAATGCAGTTTGCGAGACATCAAAAACCATATCTCTTTTTCCTGTTATATGAGAGGGATCGTTAATTAAAGGAATATCTGGAAATCTGTTTTTAAAATCAATAGCTAGTTGCCACTCTGGTATATTTCTATACTTTGTTTTTTCGTAGGTAGAAAACCCTCTGTGTATGGCTCCTAAGTTTTTAATTCCAGCTTTATGTAATCGTTCAATTCCTCCTAACCATAAAGCTAAATCAGGGTTTACAGGATTTTTTACTAATACAGTTTTATCGGTTCCTTTTAATGCATCTGCTAATTCTTGCATTATAAAAGGGCTTACTGTAGAGCGTGCACCAATCCATAATAAATCGACATCATTTTCTATAGCTAATTTTACGTGTGCTGCATTAGCAACTTCTGTACAGGTTTTCATTCCTGTTTCTTCCTTTACTTTTTTAAGCCAATTTAATCCTAAAGCTCCAACACCTTCAAACATTCCTGGCCTTGTTCTTGGTTTCCAAATTCCTGCTCTAAAGTAGCTTACATCTGTATCTTTTAGCTCATGTGCTATTTTTAATACTTGTTCTTCTGTTTCTGCACTGCAAGGTCCAGCGATTACTAATGGGTGATCTAATTGTAAATCGTCTAACCAAGTTCTCATTTCTTTTTTATTTTCCATGTCTTTTATTTTTACTCTTTCGAGTTTAGCTTATTCCGTTTAGTATTTGTTTTATATAATTTGTGTCTTTCATTTCATTATAAACACCTTCAAAATCATCATTCTCCATCATGTTTTTAAATTGTGTTAGGTTAGTTATGTAATCGTCTAAGGTTTCTATAACGTTCGCTTTATTTTGTTTAAATATAGGCGCCCACATAGCTGGCGAGCTTTTAGCTAAGCGCACTGTAGATTCAAACCCACTACCAGCCATATCGAAGATATCGCGTTCATTTTTTTCTTTTTCAATCACTGTTTTACCTAACATAAAGGAGCTTATATGCGATAAATGAGACATATATGCTATATGTTTATCATGCGATTTTGGATTCATGTAACGCATACGCATACCAATTTCTGTAAATAACTGTAATGCTTTTTCTTGGAGTTTAAATGCGGTTTTTTCTACTTCGCATATAATATTTGTTTTATGCTGAAACAAATTTTCTATGGCTGCTTTTGGGCCTGAAAATTCTGTTCCTGCTATAGGATGCATTGCTAAGAAATTTCTGCGTTTTTTATGGTTTTCAACCGCATTACAAATATCTAGCTTTGTAGAACCTACATCTACTACTGTTGTAAAGTCTGAAATACGATCTAAAACTTGAGGCAATAGTTTTACAGATGCATCAACGGGAATAGACAGTATTACTAAATCTGCTTTATCTAAGTCTTCTATAGTTGCTTTTTCTTCTATTATATTTAATTCTAAGGCTTGGTTTAAATGGTCTTCGCTGCTATCTATACCATAAATAATGGCTTCTGGTCGCTTTTTCTTAATATCTAAGGCTAAGCTTCCTCCTATTAGTCCTATTCCTATTATGTATATGTTTTGTATCATAGTCTTGTAATCGCTTCTTCTATTGCTTCATTTGAAGCACATAATGAAAACCTTATGTAACCTTCTCCTTGCGAGCCAAAAACTGTTCCTGGTGTTACAAACAAATTGTTTTCGTGTAATAATTTATCTATAAATACTTCTGATGTTTCTCCACTTGGTAATTTTGCCCAAACAAATAACCCATTAGTATCTTCATTAAATGTACAGTTAAGCTTTGTCGCCAATTTCCATATTAACTTTCTGCGCACACTGTAAATAGCATTTAAATTTTCGAACCACGTTTTAGAGCTTTTTAAAGCTTCTATTGCTCCTTTTTGAATGCCATAAAACATTCCAGAATCCATATTGCTTTTTACTTTAAGGACTTCGTTTAGCAGTTTATTATTTCCTAACAGCATACCTACTCTCCATCCTGCCATATTAAATGTTTTACTTAAAGAATTTAACTCTAAGCAAACTTCTTTAGCGCCTTCTACGCTTAAAATGCTCAATGGATTATTATTTAAAATAAAACTATATGGATTATCGTTTACCAACAAAATATTGTTTCGTTTTGCAAATGCTATTAAATCTGTGAATACTTTTTTACTAGCTTTTGCTCCTGTTGGCATGTGCGGATAACTTAACCACATTAGTTTTACTTTACTTAAATCTTGCTGCTCTAAAGTTGTAATGTCTGGACACCAATTGTTAGCTGCTTCTAAGTTATAGTACACGGGCTCTGCTTGCATTAATTTTGTTACCGATGTGTATGTTGGGTAGCCTGGGTTAGGTATTAATACTTTATCTCCTGCATTTAAAAATGCCATAGAAATATGCATAATTCCTTCCTTACTACCCATTAATGGTAATATTTCTGAAGCAGCTTTTATATTTACATTAAAATGTGCTTTATAAAAACCCGATATTGCTTCGCGTAATTCTGGTATACCTTGATAACTTTGGTACTTATGTGCATTACCATCTTTAAAACTTTCTGTAATTGCTGTAATTACGGTTTCTGGCGGTTGTAGGTCTGGGCTCCCTATTCCTAAATTAATTATAGGTTTCCCATTTGCTATTAAAGCTCTTACTTCTTTTAGTTTTTTAGAGAAGTAGTATTCTTCAACACTATGTAACCTGTTTGCTACTTCTATCATTTTTTTGTGTTTTTGTATTCTCCTAAAACTTTAAATTCTGTTGCCATTATCGCCATAATAGATTTTGCTTTTTCGTAATCTTTATAATCTTCAAAAGTGACATCTATAAAAAAGGAATATTTCCAAGGTGTTTCTATTATGGGCAACGATTGTATTTTGGTTAAATTTAGTTTACAATCACTCATAACATTAAGCATTGCCGCTAGGCTTCCTCTTTTATGGTCTAATTCGAACTTTAAAGAGGCTTTGTTTATTTCTGCTGGTAATAATTCTGGTTTGTTTCTTTTTACAATAACAAACCTTGTTTCGTTATGTTTTATAGTTTGAATGCTTTCGGCTAGAATATTCAATTCAAAAATCTCAGACGCTAAATAACTTGCTATTGCTGCAACACCTTTAATATTATCTTCTTTTATACGTCTTGCTACATCTGCCGTATCTATATCCTCTACTAATTTAATATGCGGATGTTTTTTAAAAAAGGTCTTACATTGTAGTAATGCCATAGGGTGAGAATGCACCTCTGTAATATCTTCTATTTTTTGGTTAGGTAGTGCCATTAAATGGTGCTGAATATCTAAATAATGTTCTCCTACTATATGTAAATTATTGTTATCTATTAATGCATAATTTGGAATGATAGATCCTGCTATGGAGTTTTCTATAGCCATTATGGCTGCTTCAGATTTTTTATCTAATAATTTAGATACTGTTAAATCAAAAGACAAACATTCATTAACCGCAACATTATCTCCAAAATAGTTTTGAGATACAATGTGATGAAAAGAGCCTTTTACGCCTTGTATTGAAACTGAGTTAACCATATTTTATTTTTTTATACTGTCTTTATAAAAGTCTATAAACAAAAAAAGTCTCGATATATATCGAGACTTTTTTTGTTTATAGTAATATTTAAATTACACACATAGCGTCTCGTTCCTTTTGTTAAAAAAGAAATAAAACCAGCTAAAATATGTGTTTAAATTATTGTTCATTATCTATTATCTGCAAAACAGATATCTATTTTATGCTGCTAAAGTAATTAATAAATTAACAAATCAAAATACTAAAGCTTTATTTTTAGTGTTTTACTATAAAATTTAAAGATTTGTAAACATACTAGTCTTTAAATTACAGAATGTTTACTTTTGAATAAAGTTTTTAATATGTCTATAAAAGTTGAAAATATAACTAAGGTTTATGGAGAACAAAAAGCCTTAAACAATATCTCTTTTGAAGTTAAAAAACCTGAGATTGTTGGTTTTCTTGGCCCAAATGGTGCAGGAAAATCTACAATGATGAAAATATTAACCACTTTTATAAGTCCAACCGAAGGACATGCTATAGTTAATGGGCATTCTATTTCTACACAACCTAAACAAGTACAACTAAGTGTTGGGTATTTACCAGAGCACAACCCAATGTACTTAGAGCTTTATGTTAGAGAATATTTAGCTTTTAATGCCGATGTTTATAAAGTTAGTAAAGCTAGAGTTGAAGAGGTAATAGAATTAACAGGACTTACACCAGAAGCTCACAAACAAATTTCTCAACTTTCTAAAGGCTATAGGCAGCGTGTTGGTTTAGCTAATGCTTTATTGCATAACCCAGATGTTTTAATTTTAGATGAACCTACCACTGGACTAGACCCTAACCAATTAGTAGATATAAGAAACCTTATACAAACTATTGGTAAAGAAAAAACCGTGTTTTTATCTACACACATCATGCAAGAGGTAGAAGCTATGTGTGACCACGTGATTATTATTAATAAAGGCGAAATTGTTGCCAATAAAAAATTATCAGAATTACGAGATGGACAAGAACAAGTTGTTGTTGTTGAGTTTGACTATCGTGTTGAAGATGCATTTTTATTAAAATTACCTCATGTAAAAAAGGTTACTAATACTTTCGATTTTATATACGAAATTACGTTTTCTACTACAAAAGATATGCGTTCTCACGTTTTTGATTTTGCTCATGATAATGAGTTAAAAATTCTTCAGTTAAACCAAAAGAATGCTAGTTTAGAAAGTATGTTTAGAGATTTAACGTCTTAGTTTTAATGATAGAAAGTATTGTTGAGTTTATTGTTGAAGTTCTTATTGAATCTATAGTTTATAGTTTTCCTAAGTATTTAGGTGCTTGCCTAAAATGGGTACTATATCTCGGTAAAAAGAGTTTTAAAGATATACTAGATGAATCTTGGAACCGTAGAATAGGAGCATCAATTATATTACTAATTGTAAGTGCTCTAATTTTTATAGTTTATTAATAAAATGAAACGCTTTTCTCTTTTATTAGCAATTGTATCTATACCTTTTTTTATAGTTATACTTATTAATGAAACAAGAGAAACGCCTAGTAATTCTATAAACAAAGAGTACTGTACTAGAGTATGCCATAATAAAGGTTGTATTCATTTTAATGAGCTGTTAAAAAATGATAATCAATCTTCTTTTGCAACTAGACATTTTGATATTTATAAAAAGAATATTGCATGGCTAAAGCAAAATCCTTTTAAGCTTAGTTATGCACAAATGAACTTATTACTATATGTTATTATATTTCCTATAGTTTCTATTTTTCTTTTATGGCGATTAATTAAAAGGCTGCCTAAATCTAAATCATGACAAAAATTGTAAAAGATATATACTGGTACTTTACAGATTTCTGTATTAACGCCGCCAACCTTTTAGGTATTACTTATGTGGAATTTAATTTTTGGTTGTTTATAATACTCTTTCCTTCAATTATAATATTACTAATACTTTTAAATATTTTTAAAACACAGATTTTAAAGTTATTCAAAAATAACACGCCCATTAAATAATTCTGAAATATCTACTGTAGGAGGTGTATTAGTTACAATTACATTTCCTGTACTTACTAATTTTGCATCTAAGGCTACTTGAGGTGTAACTATAATATCGTTCGTTCCTCTATGAAAAATTGAAACATTATCTGCCAGTAAGTTTCTACCTTCAAATCGTCCATCACCTGATGCATGAGAAATTCTTAAATTGGTAGTATTACCGCTAACGTAGGTTGTTGTTAAATTATTAATTGTTACTCTTAAATTAACGGTATTAACTTCAACATTAAATATCCCTACATTATAAAAATCTCCAGAATGATCTTCAGATATTAAATGTAAGCTTTCATAGTTTAAAACCCCATTACTTCTTACTGTAAACTGACTACTATTTCTAACTTTAGTTAAGTTGGGTGCAGTAACAAATATTTTTGTTATACCATAGTCTCTAGTAAAATTACAGCCATTATTATCTTTTAATAACAATTTCCCATTTTCTACTTTAATATCAATATCACTCATTAAAAACTCTCCCGTTTCAACGGTTACATTTTGCGTAGCTCCTTCTGTAACAATCAACTCAATATTTTCAAAAACTATAATCTCTGTAAAATCGGTTACATTAAATTCTTTTTGAATAATATCTCCTGCATTTTGAAAACAATCTGGAGCATTTTCGCTATTACAACTTACTAATAGTAATATTGTTAATGTGTATAATATTTTTCTCATAGTTTATAATCTTACTCCTATTCCAAATTCTACGGCTTCTGCTTTTGCTGCATGCGATTTTAAGGTTAACGCTCCAAAAAACTTACTTCCAAAATAACGTTTTAGTCCTATTCTACTATACATTCTTCCTTCGAAATCGAATGGGTAATACACATAGTATCCTAATTGGGTAATTAAAGAGGTTTTGCTTATAAATAATTCGTGACCAGCAAAAACGCCTACTCGTTTATAATCTTCATCGCCACTAACATTATCTAACGGAAAGGCTACAGCATTATAACGAATATGTGTTTTTAGAAAATTTGAAAAGAACACATCTGTTCCTAATTGTATTGCCGATTTTCTATTTAAACGCTTATCTGTATAGGCCGAAAAAATATAGAATGCATACTGCCCAGAGTTAATTACATCACTTTCATTTACTCCAGATCTAAAGGCTAAATTGTATTTTATTTTTTCTGTAAACTTTTTATCTTCTGTTGAAGCTATATACTCTGGTTTGTTATCTGCATCTAACACATAGTTAGTTCCTATATTAAAGGTTAAACTATTTATAGAGCTATTTGGCGCTTTTACATTAGCATTAGAATAATGTATAAGTGAGATTCCTGCTTGTAATCCAAATCCTTTAAATATATTTTCTTTTTTATAGTTAAGCATCACATAAGTAGAGCTTAACAAATGGGTACCAAAAGCAGTGTTTCTAAAGTTTGTTTCTTTATCGTATGGGTTAGTATTATAGGCTATCCCTTGCCCAATACGAAACATTAAATTACGTTTAAAAAAATAGAAGTTATAATGCGCATAAACCCCAAAATTATCACCTAAAAACTCATTTTTTAAATCTTGATAAATAAAAGACGCTCCATAATCTGGATAATTGTAACGGCTTTCCCAAGCTTCTTTTCCAAATGTTTTTTGGTTATAACTTAATATCACTCCGGTTGGATGCCCTGTTATTAAATGAGCAATATCTGAGTTATGTTCTGTAATATTTCCATAGAAAAAATTAACATCTAACCCAAACGGATTCTTATCGTCTTGTGCATTTAAGAATAAACAACATAACAAGAGAATACAGCTTAAAAAGTATTTCATTAATCAATTTAATTAGGCTGCAAATGTAAACTAAAATATATTGAGTTAGAAAATTTTAAGTTTTTCAATCAAACAGCGGAGACGACAAATAACGATCTCCTCTATCGCAAATAATAACTACAACGACACCTCTATTAATAGTTTCTATGAGTTTAAGTGCTGTAGCTACTGCCCCTCCACTACTCATACCTGCAAATATGCCTTCTTCTTTAGCCAAGCGCTGCGTCATTAATGTAGCTTCGGTAGCATTAACCTCAATAATACGGTCTACTTTTTCTCTATTAAAAATACTTGGCACATAATCTGGCGACCATTTTCTTATACCTGGTATTTTAGAACCATCTTCTGGTTGTGCTCCTATAATTTGAATATTTTTGTTTTGTTCTTTTAAAAAAGTTGAGGTCCCCATTATGGTTCCTGTGGTTCCCATTGCAGATACAAAATGGGTAATTTCTCCATTAGTATCTTTCCATATTTCTGGGCCTGTTGTTTTATAATGTGCTTTCCAATTATCGTTATTTTCAAATTGATTTAATAGCACATAGCCTTTGTCATCTCTCATTTTAAATGCAACATCTCTTGCTCCTTCTATTCCTTTATTTATAGAGGTTAAAATAACTTCTGCGCCATAAGCTCGCATTGTTTTTACGCGCTCTTGGGTTGCATTTTCTGGCATTATTAATGATATATTTAAACCAAATAATCGTGCTACATATGCTAATGCAATTCCTGTATTTCCGCTTGTGGCTTCAACTAAATGCCCTCCTTTTTTTATGATTCCTCTATTTACAGCTTGAGCAATCATATTATAGGCTGGCCTATCTTTAACACTTCCGCCTGGGTTATTACCTTCTAACTTTAAATACAATTTAACGTTTGGTTTGGTTACCAAATGTGCTGCTTCTACTAACGGTGTATTCCCAATTTGTTTTAAAATGCTCATGTTTTTATGTGTTAGTAATTTTTATATCCGATTTATAAGTTACTATTGAGTTTTTGGGAATAGATTTAGTAATCCAAACATTGGCTCCTATGATACTATTTTCACCTATTACTACAGTTCCTCCCAAAATAGTCGCATTGGCATAAATAGTAACATTATTATTTATTGTTGGATGCCTTTTAGTATTACTTAGTGTTTTTTCTACTTTAATGCCTCCAAGTGTAACGCCTTGGTATATGGTAACATTGTTTTTAATTATTGCTGTTTCTCCTATAACTACCCCAGTTGCATGATCTATAAAAAACGAATCTCCTATAGTTGCGCCTGGATGGATATCTGTTCCTGTAGCACCATGTGTATATTCACTTATCATTCTTGGTAAAATAGGAATATTTAATTGCCATAATATATTGCTTATACGGTACATTGTTATTGCATAAAACCCTGGGTATGCTAAATAGACTTCTTTAATGCTTTTTGCTGCTGGGTCGTTTTTATATGCTGCTTCGGCATCTAACTCCAACTTTGGCCTTAACTGTTTAAGTGCTTCTACAAATTGTTGCCATTTACTATTACAAATACCACAGCTTAATGTTTCCGAAACATAAAAAAAAGTTGTTTTTATAGCGGGTATTAATTGCTCTTGTACTTTTGGAGATTCTAGAGTATAATAAAACAACTCCTTAGCTAATTCTTCTACTTGCTCTTTAAATCTAAATGGAATACTTATGGTTTCTATAGCCATGAGATACGCTCTATGTTATACTTCGGGTGCTAATTCTATTTCTAATTCATGTAATGCTTCAGTAATAGGAAGTTGACAACTTAATCGACTATTATTTTGCACGTTAAATGCTTCTGCTAACATAGCATCTTCTTCGTCTTCCATTATATTAAGTTTATGGTTAGATGTTACATAACATTGGCAGGATGCGCACATGGCCATACCGCCACAGACACCAATTGTTCCTTCTGGCTCTATCTCGTATGACTTTACAATCTCCATAACATTCATAGCCATATCTGTAGGTGCTATAACGGTATGTTTTTCTCCTTTTCGGTCTGTTATATATAACGTAACGTCTTGCATTATACTATAGCTTTTACTACTGCTTTTGGTGATTCTTTACGCGTTCCATCAAACCCATTTATCCCACTTACTGTTGTGTATTTTAAAACAAACTTTTTACCTGGGTTTAATAGTTTATAAGCCGATTGGCACATTAACGTTGCCTCATGAAACCCACAAAGAATTAATTTTAATTTCCCTTCATACGTATTAACGTCCCCTATAGCATATATGCCTGGAATATTAGTTTGATAGTCTAATGTGTCTACTTTAATTGCGCTTTTCTCTATTTCTAATCCCCAATTACTTATCGGGCCTAGTTTTGGTGACAGCCCGAAAAGAGGAATAAAATAATCTGCTTCTATATCTATTTGTTCTCCTTCTTTAATTACTGAAACGCCTTCTAGGTAATTTTCTCCTTTTAAGGTAGTAACTTCTGCTGGTGTTATTAAATTAATTTTATTTAACAACTTTAATTCTTGTACTTTTTCTACAGAATCTAATGCCCCTCTAAATTCATTTCTTCTATGCACTAAAGTCACCTTTGAAGCGATATCTGCTAGAAAGATACTCCAGTCTAAAGCAGAGTCTCCTCCACCTGCTATAACTACTTTTTTATTACGGTATACTTCTGGGTCTTTAATAAAGTATGCTACGCCTTTATCTTCGTATTTCTCTATTCCTTCTATTTGCGGTTTTCTGGGTTCAAAACTTCCTAAGCCACCCGCAATAGCAACTATAGGCGCATGGTGTTGTGTGCCTTTATTTGTGGTTACTATAAAACTACCGTCTTCTTGTTTTTCTATTGTTTCGGCGCGTTCACCTAAAGTAAACCCAGGTTGAAATTGCTTTCCTTGTTCTAATAAATTAGCTGTTAAATCTCCCGCCAATATTTCTGGAAATCCTGGAATATCGTAAATAGGTTTTTTAGGATATAATTCTGAACATTGCCCTCCTGCTTGTGGTAAGGCATCAATTAAATGGCATTTTAATTTTAACAAACCTGCTTCAAATACAGTAAATAGCCCTGTTGGTCCTGCTCCAATTATTAGTATATCTGTTTTAATCATGTTTTATATTTTTTCTACTAATCCTTTAGTAAATTCATTTAAAGTTTCTACTTTTTGTTCAAAATCCCCTTTTATTGTTTTTCTATAGCGATTGAGGTTTTTAACCAAGTCATCTATATTTTCTGGTATCACGTCTTCAAAAAACTGCCGTAAGCGTTTGGCTGTAGTAGGCGATTTGCCATTTGTAGAAATAGCAACTTTTACATTGCCTTTGGTTACAATACCTCCCATATAAAAATCGCAATATGGCGGATTGTCTGCCACGTTAACTAATTTATCTTCTGCTCTGCAATCTGTATATACGGCTCTATTAATTTCAGGACTATCTGTTGTTGCTATTATAATATGCTTTCCTTGCAAATATTTTTTTTTATAAGTATCTACAATTCGTTTTACATTCCCTGTGTTTGCTATTTCTATAGTTGTGTTTCTATACATTGGTGCAACCATAGTTATATTAGCATCGGGGCTAGACTTTAATAAAAACATCAGTTTTTCTTCGGCAACAAAACCTCCTCCAACTATTAAAACTTCTAAGTTTTTAAGTTTAAAAAAAAGAGGGTATAAATTATTTCTTTCTTTTGTTTCCATTATACTAAAATTGGTGTTTTATTAGCGTCTTGTACTACTTTAGTTAATTCAACACGTTCTTTTACTACTTCTCCTATAATAATGATTGCTGGAGAGGATAGTTGCTGTTTTTTTACTATAGCTTCTATGGTGTTTATTTTTCCTATTCCTATTTTTTCTTGTGGTGTTGTTCCATTTTGAATGATAGCTATGGCTTCGTTTTCTCTTCCTTCTGAAGTAAAAATCTTTACAATTTCAGATAGTTTCCCCATTCCCATTAATATTACAATGGTTGCTGTAGATTTTGCAGCAATGGCAATATCACCAGAAATTTTATGCGATTTTGTTGTGCCTGTTATAACCCAAAAACTTTCTGATGCGTTTCGTTTTGTTAAAGGAATACCTTGGTAGGCTGGCACTGCTGCCGATGATGAAATACCCGGAACTACATAGATTTCTATACCAAATGATTTTGCGTAATCTATCTCTTCTGCCCCGCGACCAAATATAAAGGGATCTCCTCCTTTTAATCTAACAACATGCCCTTTTGTTAATGCACGTTGTACAATTAATTCATTTATTTGTTCTTGATGGTATGCGTAACACCCTTTTCGTTTACCAACAAAAATAAGCTCTGAATTTGCTGATGCATATTCTAACAATTTGCTATTTGCCAGTGCATCATACAAAATAACATTAGCGTCTTGGATTGCTTTAATAGCTTTTAGAGTTATTAACTCGGGGTCTCCTGGCCCAGCACCAACAACTGTTAATCTTGAATTTTTCATACTTTTTTTCATTGAAAATTATGCTGTAGCAATATCTTTTTCTCTAAATATTTTTACTGTTTTCAAAAATGTTTCTGCACTTTCTATATAACTCAAGGCAAAATCTTTAGTTGGTGGAAATGCTTTTATTTGATAAACTAAATCTGAAAAAGAAACGCCTAGTTTTACCTTATTAGTGCTTACATATAATTCATCAAATTGACTAATAATATTAGCCTGCGTATTTGTTTTTATGTTTTCTGATAGTAGTATTGCTTTTGCAGAGTTTACCATTGAGCGGTAGGCTTCGTATATTGCTCCAGAATACACTTTGTTTGTGTAGGCTATTTTAGCTTCTTCTATTTTTTCTTCGCTTTCTAAAAATAAGGTTGCTATTAAATCTATTACTACTCCTGCACATTCACCTATACCAATAGCTTTTATGTAGTTTTCTTCTGTTCCCCAATCAATAAAATCTTCTGGAGTAAGGTTATCTGTATTTGTTAAATCCTTTAATAGTTCGTAGAAGTATTTTTCTCCTTGTGTTTTATAGTAATCTACAAACAGTTTTTTGTTACTATTCGCCTCAAAATCATTAAGTATTCGCCTAAGTGCTTTTGGGCCTCTTCTACTCGGTATTTTCACAACTTTATCTGCAAAATTAGCTTTACCATCTCCTAAATTTCCTCCGCCTAAAAGGATCTGTAGCGCCGGAGCTACTAATTTGTTTTTGGTACGAATGGACATGCCTTGAAAACCAATATTTGCCATATTATGTTGCCCACAGGCATTCATACAACCACTAATTTTTATTACTAGATCTTTATTTTCTATATATTGTGGATATTCGGTTTTTATTACCCGCTCTAATTCTTCGGCTATTCCTGTACTACTTGCAATACCTAAATTACATGTATCTGTACCTGGACAAGCTGTTATATCTACTGCTTTATTATAACCTAATTCTGTAAATCCTAATTTATTTAATTCTGTATAGAAAAAAGGTAATAAATCTTCTTTTACAAAAGGGATTAAAATATTCTGTCTTAAACTTAACCGTATCTCTCCTGCTGCATATTGCTCTACTAAATCGGCTAATAATCGTGCTTTGTCTGTATAAAAATCTCCAAGTAAGACTTTAATACCTATTGCAAAATAGCCTTCTTGCTTTTGAGGAATGACATTTGTTGACTTCCATATATTGAATGCATTAACATCTTGTATTTCTACTATTGGTGTTTCTACATCAACAGGTTTCGAAGTTTTATAATTGGATTCATTAATTGCTATTGTCTTAAATTCTATAGCATTTTGCTCTTCTTCTATTAGTGATTTAAAAGCCTCTAAACCAATATCTTTTAACAAAAACTTTAATCGTGCTTTTGCTCTACTTTTACGTTCTCCATACCTATCAAAAACTCTTAGCACTCCTTCCATTAAAGGAATAATTTTATCTGAAGCTAAAAAACGATATAGTGTGTCTGCATGCCTTGGTTGAGAGCCCAAGCCACCACCTAACATAACTTTAAATCCTTTTACTCCATTTTCTATTTTTGCTATAAATCCTAAATCGTGCATGTAGGACAAACCTGTATCTTCTTCTGTGGCCGAAAAAGATACTTTAAATTTTCGTCCCATCTCTTGACAAACCGGATGTCTTAAAAAGAAGGAAAAAACAGCTTCTGCATATGGTGAAACATCAAAAGGTTCCTTTACGTCTATTCCTGCTGTTTCGCTTGCCGTTACATTTCTTACTGTGTTTCCACAGGCTTCTCTTAATGTTACATTATCTCGTTCTAATTCTGCCCATAATTCTGGTGTGCGATTTAAATCGACATAATGGATTTGTATATCTTGTCGCGTTGTAATATGCAGTCTACTACGAGAATACTCATCGGAAACCTCAGCTATTCTTCGTAACTGATGACTAAGTACTTTTCCGTACGGTAGTTTTATACGAATCATTTGTACTCCATGTTGGCGTTGTCCATAAACGCCTCTTGCTAAACGTAGACTTCTAAACTTTTCTTCGTCAATTTTTCCGTTTTGAAATAGCTCTATTTTATTGGCTAAATCTATGATATCCTTTTCTACTACAGGGTTTTCAATTTCTGTTCTAAAGCTTTGCATTATTTTGTTATTGAATAAACCCAGCTCCAACGGTATTATTGGACTGCGAATCGATTAGTATAAATGAGCCATTTGTTCTATGTTCTTTAAAAGCGTCATAATAAACAGGTTTATTAAGCTTAAAAGATACTGTTGCTATATCATTCATTTGTAAAGCATTGACATCTTCTTCTATTCCAGAATAATCTGGATTTATTTTGTGGTGTATAGTATCTACTTTTGCCAAGACTTTATTAACACCGTGTTGTAGCATGTATTTTTCGCCTAATGTTAAGTTCTTAGAATCCATCCAAGATACTGTTGCTGTAAATTGTCTTTCTATTGTTGGCAAATCGTTTGCCTTTACAATCATGTCTCCTCTACTAATATTTACATCATCTTGAAGTGTAATTAATACTGAAGAGCGTCTGGCTGCTGTTTCTACTTTTTTATCATAAAAGTGAATGTCTTTTATTTTAGATTTTGTTTGAGATGGTAATACAACTATGTCATCTCCTACGCTTAATTCGCCTCCATATACTTTTCCTGCATAGCCTCTAAAATCGTGGAATGCTGATGTTTTTGGTCGTATTACATATTGTACAGGAAATCTTGGGGTTCCTGTATTATATATGTCTTCGTTATTTATATTTTCTAAATACTCTAATAATGTATTACCAGAATACCATGGTGTGTTTTCAGATTTATTAACAACGTTATCTCCTTTTAATGCACTTACTGGAACAAACGTTATGTTTTGTTCTTTATAGTCTCTTTTACTCATTAATGCTTCAAAATCGGATTTTATAGCATTATATTTTTCTTCGGAGAAATCAACTAAATCCATTTTATTTATAGCTACTATAACTGTTTTTATTCTTAACAGATTATTTATAAAAAAATGGCGATTGGTTTGTTCTATTACTCCTTTTCTTGCATCTATTAATACTATTGCGGCTTGAGAGGTTGATGCTCCTGTAACCATATTTCTAGTATATTCTACATGGCCAGGGGTATCTGCAATAATGTAACTTTTATTGGTTGTAGAAAAGTAAATATGTGCTACATCTATTGTAATGCCTTGTTCTCTTTCTGCTACCAATCCATCTGTCGCTAAAGAAAAATCTAGATAGTCATACCCTAGTTGTTTGCTCTTTTTTTCTATGGCTTCTAACTTATCTGTTGTTAATGATTTTGTATCATAAAGCAAGCGTCCAATTAAAGTACTTTTACCGTCATCTACGCTTCCTGCTGTTGCTATTTTTAAAACTTCCATTATATGTTTTTTGCCCATTAGCTTTTAAACTATTGGTTTAATTTTATTATTTTATTGAAGATTTCTATTGCTGGAAAATGCTGAATACTATTTTAAAAGTACCCTTGTTGTTTACGCTTTTCCATGGCTGCTTCAGAGCGTTTATCGTCTATTCTTGCGCCTCTTTCTGATATTGAAGAATTTCTTATTTCTTGTACTACTGTGGAGATATCTGCTGCATTTGATAATACTGCTGCTGTACAACTCATATCTCCTACGGTTCTAAAACGTACAACACGGTCTTTAACTTCTTCATCTTCTTCTCTGTAAACAACATCATCATCTGCAGACCATATTAAACCGTCTCTTAAAAATGTTGCTCTAGTATGGGCAAAATATATTGATGGGATCTCTATTTGTTCTTTT
Source organism: Pontimicrobium sp. MEBiC01747 (assembly GCF_053601635.1). Taxonomy (NCBI): domain Bacteria; kingdom Pseudomonadati; phylum Bacteroidota; class Flavobacteriia; order Flavobacteriales; family Flavobacteriaceae; genus Pontimicrobium; species Pontimicrobium sp. MEBiC01747. The sequence goes on along the minus strand of NZ_JBSHNS010000614.1, from coordinate 100 downwards.
TGAATATAGGACCATACATCTAATTCTGTCCAGTTAGATATAGGAAACACTCTTACATTTTGCCCGTGTTCTATTGCTCCGTTTAGCATATCGAATAATT
>NZ_JBSHNS010000613.1:0-56972 GCF_053601635.1 Pontimicrobium sp. MEBiC01747 | reverse complement strand
CCCTTTTTCAAACCCTTTTTTACAAGTTTCATGAAACAATGGTAATAAAACGCCTGTTTTAGTAATAGTATCGAAAGGTAGTGTCATAAAAATACCATTATAAATTTGGTATTTAGAGAGTACATTTTGGTTAAACCGCGTTAATTTAGGTTGTGTTGCCATAAGCTTATAATTTAGTATTAAAAATACTAAAGGTTTGCTAGATGTAACTACTAATACTTCTCTTTTTGCGAATAATAGTATTATAAACGATATTACTAATAAACTATTTTAAGGTTTTCACCATGAGGCCTCTATGTCTTTTAAATGTTATGCGATGCTTAAACAAGTTCAGTATGACGTTATAAATAGTATTATAATACAAAACGAACAACCAGATAAACTATACGCTAATTTTAAATTCTTATAAAGGAACGTTTGGCTAATATTAATAAAGTGTGTTTTATTTGTTTGATATTTAACGTGTTACGTAAGTGATAGATGCTTGAAAAAGACTACAAATTAAGTATTTTATCGATTTTATATGCATTTCATCGTGTTGATTGATTTTTCTAAGACCAAAAAAATATAATAATTGGTATTGCAATTACCTTTGTATCAATAAGTTTTCATAATAAATAAATTAATAGTAAGTATAACGATTAAAAGGCTTTTTGTCCCAAATTAAAAGCTTACATAATTTTAGATGTTTTTTTGATTTTGAATTGATTTTAAGTTAAAACCCTTCTATCCCCAGAAGGGTTTTTTAGCTTAAAAAGGTGTACTAGAATAAGTGTAAAAAACCATTCGTCGACACTTAAACGTTATTCATCGACACTTAAAACGGATTAAACGAAACAATCTACAAGCTCTGTAGTATTATATTACTTTCATAAATTAAATTCATTAAACCCTTACAATGAAATCAATTCTAAACATTCTTTTAATAGAAGATGATACTATCGAAATTATGAAATTGAACAGATCAATTTCAACTTTAAAATTAAACCATAATATTATAGAGGCTAGAAATGGTGAAGATGCTTTAAAAATTTTAGAGCAAAAAGAATTGCTACCTGATATTATTTTATTAGATTTAAATATGCCAAAAATTAATGGCATTGAATTTCTATCTATTTTAAAGAAAGATAGCCTATTAAAACACATCCCTACAATAGTGTTGACGACATCTAATAACCAAAAAGACTTATTAGAGTGTTATAAAATAGGAATAGCAGGTTATGTATTAAAACCACTACGATATGATGATTATGTTTCTAAAATAGAAACACTTTTATCGTATTGGAGTATAAACGAATTAACAACAACATAATATGAAAGGTATAGTTTTTACTGAGTTTTTAGATCTTGTGGAAGACAAATTTGGGTTAGAAATGGTAGATAATATTATTAATAACTCTCAATTAGAATCTGGAGGAGTTTATACATCGGTTGGTACCTACAAGTTTTCAGAAATGTTACAATTATTACAACATTTAAGTGAAAATACTAACATTTCTATTGATGATTTGTTATTAGTTTATGCAGAACATTTTTTTGGTGTTTTAAAAGACAGTTATCCAGAGTTATTAGCAACCTATAAAGACCCAATAGAAATGTTGTCGTCCATAGAAAACCATATACATGTTGAGGTACGTAAAATATACCCAGATGCAGAATTACCAACATTTGTTGTAGAGAGCAAAACAGAGAATTCATTAATAATGATATATAAATCTAGTAGAGCAATGCACCATTTTGGCTTAGGATTAATGAATAAAACGTTCGAACACTTTAACTCGACTGCAACCATTACTCTAGAAAATATAAAAGAAGATGGAACCGAAGTAAAATTTATTATTAATAAAAATTAATGAGTCAAAATCAAATTGACATACTTCAACGCGCTTTAAAGCGTGAAAAACTTGCTAGGAAACAAGCTGAGAAAATTCTGGAAGAAAAATCATTACAACTCTACAATACAGCTGAAGAACTAAAACACGCTAATGAGAAATTAGAAGGACTTTTAGATGAAAAAACCGCACAATTGCAAGGCATCTTTGAGAATATTAACGATGCCTATCTTGTTATGGATTTAAAAGGCAATGCTATTAAAATGAATGATGCCGCTGTAGACCTCTTTGGCTATGATATAACCAAAGAAGCAGTTAATGTTATAAGCCTAGTCTATAAAGAAGATTATGCGTATGCTATGGAGTCCTTTATAGAGCTAACAGATAAAGGCTATTTTTCTGATTATACTGCACGAGTATATACAAAACAAAAAGAAGTAAAATGGGTGCATATTAATGCTAGTATTGTATACGATAAACAAAAACAACCTATTGCTGCGCAAGGCATAATAAGAGACATAACAGAATCTAAATATACAGCAGAGTTAATAGAAGAACAAAAAACACAACTAGATATTATTGTAGAAAATGCACCATTTGGTATAGCATTAACCCAATTTGGTAAAATAGTAAAAACAAATAAAGCATTTCAGTACTCCTTAGGCTATACAGAAGAAGAACTAACTAATATAACTGTAAAAGATATTTCTGTTCCCGAAGATTTTCCTGAGTCTAAAATTCATATCGACAAAATGGATGCAGGAGAGATAGACAATTTTGTTGTAGACAAACGCTACAGGAAAAAAAATGGTTCTAGAATATGGGCAAAAACAAGCGTTAATGCAGTTAGAGATCAATTAGGAAAAATAAAATATCAAGTAGCTTTAATAGAAGATATCACCTCCCAAAGAGAAAAAGCTCTCATTATTAATATGATTAATGAAGTAGCGAAATCTGTCTTAGGGAAAATGAATATTTATGAAATAGCATGGGAAATAGTAAATAGTATCGCTAAGTTTTTAGGTACCGAAGATTGTGTAATTTATTTAGTAAACACAAGACAAAAAACCATGGAACAAATAGCCGCTTATGGCGACAAGGTTAAAAAAGGTAACGAAATAGTAAATACCATAGTATTACCTTTAGGAGAAGGCATAGTTGGTAGAGTCGCAAAAACAGGAGTGGCAGAAATTATAAATGACACCTCTAAAGATAAAGCATATATAGTAGATGGAGAACACCGTTATTCAGAAATAACAATCCCAATTTTAAACAATGGAGAGGTCATAGGTATTATAGATGCAGAACATAAACACAAAAACTACTTTAATACACAACATTTAAAAACCATAGAAAATATTGCTAGCTTGGTCGCCATGCAGTTAAAAAGTGCTATTAATTTACGAGCACGTGAAAAAGTAGAAGCTAAAAATGATGAGTTGTTAGTAGCATTGGCAAAAAGTAATGAAGAACTACAAGAATATGCACACATTGTATCTCATGATTTAAAATCACCGTTGCGAAGCATTAATGCATTAACAGCTTGGATAAAAGAAGATAACAAAGGGCAGTTGGATGATACGAGTCTTCAAAATTTCGAACTTATAGAAACCACTTTAGAAAAAATGGAGCAACTTATTACAGATATTTTAGAATACTCTAGTGTAGGTGCTAATGACTCCGATGCGCAAGATGTTAATTTAAATGAACTTGTAGAAGAGTTAAAACAAGTGCTATTTGTACCAGAACATATTTCTATACACACATTAAAAACATTACCAAAAATAAAAGGCGATAAAACGAAGTTAAAACAAGTGTTTCAAAACCTAATAAGCAATGCAATAAAGTTTAACGATAAAGCAAAAGGCCTTATAGAAATAGATTATTTAGAACACAAATCGCACTATCAATTTTCTGTAAAAGATAATGGTGTGGGGATAGAGCAAAAGTACCATGATAAAATTTTTAAAATTTTTCATGCCTTAAATAAAAGCAAAGACTCTACAGGCATAGGCTTATCTATAGTAAAAAAAATAGTGGATTTATACCACGGTAAAATTTGGGTAGAATCGCAATTAAAAGAGGGAACAACATTTTATTTTACAATTAAAAAATAAATGCAATGGAACACCCCAATTTAAATTATATAAAACAATTATCTGGAGGAGACGACGCATTCGAAGCTAAATTGATTAGCGTAATACAATTAGAATTTCCTGAAGAAAAAGAAATCTATTTTAAAAATATAGCTAAAAAAAAATATAAAGAAACCGCCGAAAATGTACATAAAATTAAGCATAAAATTAGTATTTTAGGACTAGAGAAAAGTTATGAAATCGCTGTTAAATACGAAGAAAACCTTAAAGAAAACAGTACTGTTTTAAAAGAGGAATTTGATAGTATTTTAAAACACATAACACAATACCTAACTACGCTACAATCTAACTAACCTATGAACTGCATTATTATAGACGACGAAACCACGGCAAGATTAATTATAAACCAATTATGCTCGCAAATAGACAACCTAAATGTTGTAGCAGAGTTTCCTAACGCTATTAAAGCTATAAAGTATTTAAATCAAAACGAAATCGATTTAATTTTTTTAGACATACACATGCCAGATTTTACAGGGTTCGATTTTATTCAAACCTTAAAAAATCCACCAAAAATAATACTAACAACATCCGATTCTAATTTCGCAATAGAAGCTTTCGAGTACGATTGTATTGTAGATTATTTAGTAAAACCTATAGTGTTTCCAAGATTTGAAAAAGCAATAAAAAAAGCAGAAAAAGCTGCTGTAGAAACTGCAAAAGCACTATCAAAAGAAGCTTCGGAAACAACTTCGGGGAATGATTTATATATAAATATAGACAGACGATTAATAAAATTAGACATTCCAAGTATTTACCTTATAGAAGCAAAAGGCGATTATATACATGTAAAAACTGAAGATAAAAATTACACAGTACATTCTACCTTAAAGAAAATAGAGGAAAAATTACCTAAAGATATTTTTTTAAAAGTACACCGGTCGTACATTATAAATGTTAGCAAAATTATTGATATAGAGGATAATAGCGTGCTTATAAAAAAAGATGTAGTACCAGTGAGCCGCTCTAACAGACCAGAATTAATGCAACGGTTAAACCTATTGTAGTATTTTGTCGGTTATTTAAGCATTTTATCGTATTTAGGTGGTTTTTAAATTTTAAAATCTCTGTAAGGCTTGTCGTGTAACTACCTTTGTATCAGTATTTTTCCCTAAGGATGAAATTAATTAATAGCTTAGATTAGGCAAAGCGAAAACGCTTTGCCTTTTCTTTTTTAGCTCAAATTCACAAGTCGATTTTTATAGAATACAATAAAGAGATTTAAACGTTCGGTTTTCATTTCTAAGAAAACTAGAATCCACTTTTTCTAGTTTATCTTTTAAGAGCGTATTAAATACCAAAAAACCATTCATCGACACTTAAAAGGTATTCAACTAAGCGAAAACTATAGCAATCGAAAAGTCCAGAAAATAAGAGTATTACAAACTAGTTTTGTCTCTATAACATAAACTAGAAACATTATGACTTGTAAAAACTACTCTTACAAAACAAGCTTTATATTACTTGTTTTCTTTCTATTAAGTAATAGAACAACAGCTCAAGATATCCCTTTTAATTGCGACTACAATGCCTATTTATTTCAACATAATGATGTGTATGCAATAGATTTAGCTTCAGGAAACGCTTTTGTAGTTGTAGAAAATGTAACACCAGGCAACATTAACGCAGCAGCATACAATCCAGCAGATGGTTTTATTTGGGGGTCGTTAAGTTCACCAGCTAAAACAATAGTACGTATTGGTAAAGACTTTTCTACTGTTCAATTTTATATAGACGAGTTACCAACCTCTAATAGATATATAGGAGATGTAAGCAGCGCAGGTGTTTACTATTTAAAAGGTAGTGGAACAACATACTATAAAATTAACGTAGATCCAGAATCTGCTAATTACGCGCAGCATATGGCAACAGAAACATTATCACAAAATATAAATATACACGATTGGGCATTTAATGCAGTAGATGGTCAATTATATACAGTAGAAAAAAACACAAATATTTTATATAGAATTAATGCAGAAACTAGCGAAGTTGTAAGTCTGGGAGAAGTACCAATATTATCGGGATTAAATTATACTTATGGCGCTGTATATTTTGATGCTTCAGGACGTTTTTATGTCTCTGCCAACCAAACCGGAACTATTTATGTTATTCAAAATGTGCAAGACTTAAACGGAAGTAATGCCATAAACTCTAACCTTTTTGCTTTTGGGCCATCTAGTTCAAGTAACGATGGCGCAAGATGCCCAACTGCACCAGTACCACAAGAAATATGCGATAATGGAATAGATGATGATGGCGATGGCTTAATAGATTGCGATGATCCTTCGTGTTCTGGAGTAGAAGCTTGCCCTACAATTGCTGCGCCAACCTCAGGAGCTAACGATGGTGGATTGGAAAGTAACAATAGACTGTCTGAATTAATAAATAAGCGTAATTTTAACAGAGCAAAAACCAGTTATAAATTTAACAGAGCAACAGCCAATCGTTTTGTAAAACCAACAAATTATGGTTACAGAACGGCTAATACTAACATTCAATTAACAGATTTAATACCTGTAAATGCTATTAATGAAGATTATATTATAGAATCTTCGCCATTAGATTTAGTAAACATTACCAATGCTACCGAATTATATGCTGTAGATTACATGGAAAATGACGAAGCAGTTGCTTCCATACTAGCATTAAAAACCGAAAATGGTGTATACGAACACACTAAATACATTTGCGACAGACTTTTAGGCGCACAATTAATTTCGGTATCTACAATAGATATTGGCGGACAAGAGTTTATAAAATCGATTATTAAAAATGCAGACGGCTCTATGGAGTTTGTGCTTAGCCTTTCGGCAAAAACAATACAAAACGATGAAGCCTTTGAAATAGAAAGCCACTGGAATTTAGATAAATATGAAGCAGGCGTTGCCTTTTATAACTTTCAAATTTGGGCCAACACCTTAGACGATTTATTATTATTAGCTGAAGAAGTTGTTAGTTTATTAAATGTGCAAAAACCAGTAACAGCATACAACAATTCTACACCACCAACTGTATTTGTTAGAAAAGGAGCATATACTAATGGTAAATTAGACTTACAAATTGTAAATACCAATGCGAGTGAAGCCGTTACTTTCGATGCAGGGCTGAGAGCTACAGAAACAAGCGAGATAGAGTACGTAACATCGTCATTAAACTTAGAAGCTAATTATATTACAAATCTAGAAGTAGATACAGGTAATTTATTCGATGTTGGTTTTAGAATAGGAGATGGTATACAAACACCAGACGATTTATTTATGTCCGATGGCCCATGGGGAATTGATGATGCAGCAGAAAGTACTAATGTTACAGACTATAGTATTTTACCAAACGAAACAGACTTTTCAGACAATGTATTTGGTATAGAACGTAACTTAAATTTAACCGCAGATACAAACGAATATGTTGCTGCCTACAGAGCATTAACACCACGATTTAAAGCAGTAGATTTATCTAACTACGACACCTTCATGTTTACAGGGCAAGGCACAGGAACATTAAATATACGATTTGTAAAACAAAGCATTAACAACTGGGAAGAACAATACAAAGCTACAGTAACATTAACCGAAAACCCACAAGATTATATAATAGCTTACAATGATTTTACCTCTACAAATGGAGAACCTTTAAACCTAAACGATGTAGTAACCATAGTCTTTACAATGGTCGCCGAAAACGGAACCACAGAAACTAAAACCATGCAATTAGAAAACATTGGTTTTACCAATAAAAACACATTGTCTGTTGAAACGTTTGAAGCCGAAGATGCTATAAAGCAACCCATAGCCATACCGAATCCAATGGTAAACGGAACCACTATTTATTTTAGCGCACCAAAAGCAGAAACAGGAACACTATTACTTTACAACCAAATAGGAAAGTTAGTAAAGCAAGAAGCTATAAACATGATAAAAGGGAATAACGAAGTACAGTTAGAACGTGGCACATTACCGTCTGGATTATATTTCTATAGTATAAAAAGCGGAATTACAAATTATAAAACTGCAAAAATAATAATACGATGAATGTTTGATTAATAGCAGGTTATTTTTTAACCTTAAGGCAGAAGAGTTGAGGGGCTCTTTTGCCTTTTTTTGTTTTAGAATATATGAACAAGATTTTTAAAGATAACTTATTTTACTAATCATTAAGTCTTTAAAGTTAAATTGAGTAAATTGGCTACTCAATTTTCATAGGGTAAAGAATGAATATAGGGGAAAACAGTTATATACAAGGAGAAGGTGTTTATTATCAAGGTGTTTTAAGAGATGTAAGAAAATCTAAAATATCTCTACAACCTGTATATGAAGGATTCACTAACGCGTTTGAGTCTATTAGAATTAAAAGGAAAGAAATTAAGGATTTTAAAGGTGAAATTAGTATAAAAATATATTCAACACAAAATACTGATGAAACTTTAACTTTTTCAAAATTGCAAATTAGGGATAATGGCATTGGTTTTAATGAATTAGAATTTAAGAGGTTTAATACTTATAAAGACTTTACGAAAGGATTTAAAAATTTAGGATCTGGAAGAATTCAATTTGCTCATCATTTTGACAAAACTAATTTTACAAGTGTTTATTTAACAGATGAGAGGAAAACCAGAAAGAGAAAATTTACGGTATCAAAATCACAGGCTTTTATAGATAATAACTCAATAACCTTCCATGAATCTGATATTGAAATTCCCGCTGAAAATACAGGCACAGTAGTTACTTTTAATGGTTTGTTAGACCCTTCTAGTAATATATATCATGCTTTAGACCATATTAAATTGAAGGAAAGTTTACTTCAAAAGTATATCCAATACTTTTGTTTAAACAAAGAATCTCTTCCTGAAATAAAAATTGAACATTTTCTTTTTGAAGAAAGTCAAGGTATTTCAAGTATTGATATGAGTGACATACCAGAAATAGATAAGACACAAAATATATTTCTTAATTATTCTAGACTTTCTGATAATGCTAATGATATAGAAAAGACCGATAAAACAGAAGAGTTTACAATTAATGCATTTAAGATGCATAAGTCAACCTTAAAAGAGAATAGTATTAAATTTACTAGCAAAAATGAAGTTATTGAACAGATTGAAATAGATTTAGACTTGCTTTCAAAAGATGAAGTAATTGAAAATAACCATTTTTTATTTTTAGTTTCAGGAGACTATTTTGACAACAAGGATTCTAATGAAAGAGGAGAGCTTAATATTCCTGATTTAGAGCAATTTTCAAAAAATATTAATCTTTTTGAAGAAGAAGAGATTATTCTTGATGATTTAAAATTACAAATTAATGATTCTATATTATCTCTATATCCAGAGATTAAAAAAGTGAAGGAAGAACATGAAAATAATTATCAAAAATTAAAAGAAATGTTTCTGCTTGATGATAATGATGAAGGTTCTATAAAAATATCTGTTAACGATTCTGAGAAAAAAATTCTAGAAAAATTTTACTCAGCAGAAGCAAAAAGGAAAGCAAATATAGATGCTAATATTAAAAATAGTATAGATAGGTTAAACTCTCTTGATACAACTTCGGAAGATTATATTAACGCTTTAGAATCAGAAATTGAAAAAATCACAAAAGTAATTCCTTTACAAAATAAGACAGATTTGACTCATTATGTTGCTAGAAGAAAATTAGTTTTAGAGCTTTTTTCTAAAATAATAGATAAAAAACTATTGGTGCAAAATGATGGTTCAAGGAATAAGGATGAAGCATTATTACATAACTTAATTTTTCAACAAAATTCAAGCTCTCCTGAGATAAGTGATTTGTGGCTCATAAATGAGGATTTTATATATTTTAAAGGTACTTCTGAATCAACATTATCAGATGTAAAGATTGATGGAGAGAAGCTAATAAAGGAAACATTATCGGATGAAGAAGAGGAGTTTCGAGTTTCATTAGGAGAAAATAGGTTAGGTAAACGACCTGATATTTTATTATTTCCAATGGAATCTAAGTGTATTATTCTCGAGTTCAAAAATCCAGATATTAGTGTTTCTGACCATTTAAATCAAATAAATAACTATGCTACTTTATTACGCAATTATACTAATGATAAGTTTAAAATAGTAACATTTTATGGCTATTTAATTGGAGAAAAGATTAGTCCAAATGATGTTAGGGCTCATGATGCAGATTTCATACACGCTTATAACTTTGATTATTTATTCAGACCAGCGAAAAAAATTGCTGGAATGTTTAAAAATCAAAATCAAGATGGTAATTTATATACAGAAGTAATAAAGTATTCTACTTTATTATCAAGGGCAAAAATGAGAAATAAAGTATTTATTGATAAGCTTTTGAAAAACCCTGAGTCAATTATTGATGATGAAGATTAAATTCTTACTCCCTAAACCTAGGCTTATCCATCAAAAACCATTTAAAACGAATACCAATTTCGGTAAACCTGAAACCAGCGGCAGTAGCAGAAGCAATATTACTATGTGTACCATAAATATTTGCTAACGAGCGTTCGGATAATTTATAGCCTAGTTTTCCTTGAAAGCGATAAGTGCTTTGGCTGCTATTACCCTCAATGTATTGTAATCCAGTCGCAGCCGTCAATTGGTAAAACCACTCTTTAGGTTTAGCGCTTGCTTCATTTTTAATAAGCTCTGCAAACACTTCGGTGGCATTAAATTGCTCTGGGCTAAAATAAAGGGTTGGTACTTGATTTTTAAACGTAATATATTGGTAATTTACACCTGCTTTTAAACCCGGTTTGCTTAGAATATTATAGTACAATGAGGTAAAAAGTAAATTTCGGTTATTGTTATCGTTTTGTGCTGTAAAATAGTATTGGGTAAACCAGCCTAAATTAAAGTTAGTGCTTAAGTTATAATTGGCGTAAAAGTGATTTTGTACTATTTCACGATCTAGTAATTCGGCATTAAAATTTTGTAATTCACGTTTGTAACCCAAATCTAAAACTTGTAATTTAAATGGTTTTATATTAAAAGAAATATCGGTTAATAATTGCGTATAATTATTTGTATTGGCTTGAGCTCTAGTAACACCTAAAGTTCCTTTTGCGGTAATGTTTGGCAATAAGTGATAGGCTGCACCAAAACCAGCATCATGAGACGTTGCTTCAGCATTAGTAACTGCATTAGTTGTGTTTCTGTAATTATAATAACCCAATAATTTAAACTTAGTAGTTAAAGGATAATTAATTTGTGTTTGCAATGCAACCGCTTCGTTATCGCCATTATCAAAAGTATAGGCAACTTTTGTTTCTATAAACGGTGTAAACTGTTGGTTTAGTGTTTTTAGAAACTGCAACGCATCCTTTTGGTTTTTAAAAATTTGTAGTGTTTTATCCGCAGAAGCATAAGCGTCATCGAATAAACCAGCCGCTTTTTGGGCATTGGCTTTTCCTAAATTACCATCAAAAGACAAACTATCATTTTTTAAAATAGCATTGTAATTAGCAATACTTTCTTTAAAATTACTTTTGTAAATATTAAGTGTGGCTTGTAGCGATAATACCCAATTTTCATTAGGGAATTCTACTAGTAATGCATCGATTAGTCTTTCAGCAGTTTTATATTTTTTATTCCAAATTAAGGCTTGTATGTAACGTTCCTTTGTTTGGCTAATTACAGTTGTGTCAGTCTGTTTTTCAACACTAGAAAACGCTTTAGCGCTAAGTTGTAAAGCTGTTTTGTCTTCCCCTTTTAAATGCGAAACCAAAGCCAATCCGTTTAAAGCTGTAACAGTATCGGTTACAGCAATAGTTTGGTAAGTTGTTTTTGCTTTATCTAATGCATTTGTAATAAGGTAAATGTTAGCAATATTTAAAAGCGTGTCTTTATCGTCTTTAAAAAACGTTAGGTTGTTTTGTAGTAAACTTAAAGCTTTATCATACTCTTGGTTTTGCATGTATTGGTTGGCATACCCTAACTGTATGTATTTTTTAGAAGTTAATGCATTGACATTACCAGGTGATACAGCTAGTGCTTTAGTAACATATTCTAAAGCTTTATCATAACTCTTAAGATTAGACAATGTGTTTGCATAGCCTAAAAGCGCAGGGAAACTTGTATTGTTTTTTAAAACCAATGTTTTGTAATACTGTTTTGCTTCAGTATAGTTTGTATTCCAAAGTAGACTTTCGGCATAATTAAGTTGTATTTCAAAATCATTAGGGTAAGTGTCTAATAAGCTTGAAAAAATAGATACTGCTTGTGTTGCGTTTCCGTTTAAACCTACTGCTCTTCCATAGCATAACTTCGCAGTTTTATTATTGGGATAGTCTGCTAAAACAGATTTAAAAAAGATTTCTGCTTGATTGTATTTACCAGTTTCTAAATACGTAAATCCTTCTTGCATATTTTGAGTGTACCCCAAAAAGGCAATAAAAGTAAGGGCTAAGGTTATGGTGTGTTTTAATGTCATCATTGATTTTTAACTATATGCAAGTTAGTCAATAGAAGCGATTCATTCGTCTACAGTAAATGGCATCTCGCCGAAATTTGCCATAATAAAACAGCTTTAGTGATGATATTTGTAACAGAAACAATCACTAACACTTTTAAATTTTAATATTATGGCTTTACAAATCTTAGAACACAACGGAACATTTTACTTACAAGGAAACCTTAATGCAACAACATCTAGAGCATTTATTATTCATTTAGAACATAAAATAGAAACGGTTAAAGATGTTACAGTAAATATTGATAAGTTAACAGAAATAGATGCTAACGGTGTTGCCGCTTTTAAAACCTTGTTTGCAAGTGCATTAAAACAATACAAAGGCTTTTTTGTTACAGGTAACGGCTGCAAAGACATATACGAAGAATTCAATTATTACCAAGTGGCTTAATTGTAACCATAATAAACACCCTTTTAACATGACTATTAACACTAAAATATTAAAACAGACAATTACGCCAGAACACGTATTTATGTTAAGTGTTCTGGTTGTAAACGGCGGAAATTATTTATATAACCTTATTCTAGGACGCCTTTTAGGACCAGAAGCTTTTGCAGACGCTGCTGTTTTAATAACCTTTTTATTAGTGTTATCGTTTATGGCAATGACGTTTCAATTAGTAACTGCAAAATTCTCGGTACTTTTTGAAGCAGACGCTTTTACTAGTTTTATTTCTAGAATGTACAGAAATGCAGTAATTGTAGGCTTACTTTTAGGTATTGCTACTATTGTGTTTTCAAAACAATTACAAGAACTATTTAATACAGCGACATCTACATTATTTGTGGTCTTTGGCTTTGGGGTGCCGTTATACTTTTTAATGAGTGTAAATAGAGGAGTTTTTCAAGGTAAAAAAGCGTTTAAATCGTTATCTATTACCTACCAAACAGAAATGCTAAGTCGTTTATTAATAACGTTAGGGTTATTATATTTTCTAGACATTCCATCATCTACAGCAGTGGCTATTGGTATCTTGGTGTCTTTAGGTTTTGGACTCTTGTCTTTTAAAATGAAAAACTTTAAAATAACGACAATTAAAGCCACTTACAATACTAAGTTAGTCCGTAATTTTTTCGCTATAACGGCGTTTTACGAATTAACACAAATTATAATAAACAACAGCGATATTTTACTGGTAAAACACTATTTTGATGCTTACGATGCTGGTTTATATGCGGCTTTAGCTCTTATTGGACGTATTGTTTACTTTATAGCTTGGATGTTTGTTATGCTATTATTACCAACGGTAGTACAATTAAAAAAAGAAGGAAAGGCTACAGCGCCTATTTTGCTTAAATATGTGGGGTATATTTCTGCTATTGCTTCTGTAATTATATTAGGTTGTGCGTTATGCCCTAAACTGGTTATATCACTACTATTTGGTGAAGATTATTTAATAATGTCACCTTTATTATGGCAATATGCTTTAGCAACAGGCTTATTTGCTGTGTCTAATATTTTTGCATACTACTATTTATCTTTAGATCGTTATATTCCTGTGGTATTATCGGGCGTTTTCGGGCTACTACAAGTCGGGTTAATTATGGTTTTTCATAATAGTCTAGCTGAGGTTGTAACCATGCAAATTGTAGCTATGGTATTGTTGTTAATAGTACAATTAGCTTTCTTCTTTTTGGATTATTTTAGGATTAGGGATTAATTGTGTGAGGCTTGATTATACATTTCTTAGCAGATTGACTTTATTTCTTTACTAATTTTTCAAAATCTAACTTAATTAATTCCCATACTTTTTCTTTATAGCACTTTGGCGTAAAATCGTTATCTGCATTAGAAAAATCAATGACTTTAAGCAGTAGTTCTTCTTTGGAATAACCATATGGATTTCTTTTGAGATAAAAGTCAATCATTTGATTTAAGGTAAACGTTTCTAATAGTTCGTGTATATCCCAAAAATCTTTTTTTCGACCACCATTAGCGATGACTTCAAATTTCATTGCAGCAATTTCTTCAATACTCGAAAATCTAATATTTTGTTCCAGAATAACAGGAAAAACAAAAGGGTCGGTATAAAATAAATCCAATTTTACTAATTCATTTTTAGTATTACCAATAAAATAGGATTTACCCATTCCTACCAAATCAACTGATAATGAATCTACATAAGCAAACATTTCATTTAATTTAGTTTCTAGCATATAAAAATCTATACTGCCATACTCTGCATCTGTAAATAAATCGATATCTACTGATTCTCTATGACCTAATTGAAGACTTAATGCTGTGCCTCCAACAATTCTAAAATTATTAAATTCTTCAATTAACATTAATTGTTTAAGAGCATCCCACAGTAAATCGGAAACCGTATTTAAGTGTAAATCCATTATATTAAATTATGCTCTATAACATTTTTATCAAAAGACGGTAAATAACTTTTTGTCATTGATTTAATCTCTTTAGCGATAATCTTTTTTCCATAGAATGCAATGATTTCATTTATTTCAGCTGTATTTCCTCTTTCTAAAACTCTTTTTATAATCGCTTTTTTATTTTTATCCCAATCAATCGTATTAAAATCTGTATCCCAAAAAAGTATTCTCCTAATGTTATTGATATTAGGTGTTTTTTTTGTTTCAGAATCTGCTATTATTTTTACATCATAGCTTGCCTGTAGTAACATAAAGTAATCTATCTCGGTTTTAAATATTTTTGATAATTTAATTGAAAGACTTGGATTAATGTCTCTCCGTTTATTAAGAATAGCACTTATTGTTTGTTTGTGTTCACCAATAGCATTAGCTAATTCAGAACCTTTTAGATTTTTATGATCTAATGCCCACCTTAATAGAGTACCAGGATGTATGCCTTTAATTTTATTTAATTTGGGTAACATGATTTTTGCTATTTAATGTAAAAATATAAAAGATTTAAAAAGTAAACAAAAATGTTTACTAAAAATAAACGATATTGTTTACTAAAAATCAAAAGTTATACCAAAATTTACATCTATAAATGAGTTCTTTATTAAAGTTAATATAAATCCTTTAGCTGATAATTTAGAAATAGCTGGTTATACAAGCCTTTTTATTATTTAATATAGGTTAGGTTTTGGTAATGCTATCATCTAAAATATAATAATAGAAAATAAATGTTATAAAACGTTTTTATGCTTTTGTGTAAACCGTGCGATAAGTTATTGATGTAGTACCAGTTCCTAGATAGTCTATTTTTTAAATCAAAAACCAACACCACCTAAAGCAATTTGCAACTCGTCTACAGTAAATGGCAACTCACCTAAGTTGCTCCATTATAATGCATTAAAATCTTCAAATTTGTAATGTAATTAAAACATAACTATTATGAAATTAGCCATTGTAACCGCATATCCGCCTAGTAAAGTAACACTTAATGAATACGCTTTTCATTTAGTAAAACATTTTAGACAAAAGGAAGACATTACAGAGTTAATATTATTAACCGATGAAACACCACAGGCTAAAGATCTACCATTTACTAAAGGCAGTTGTAAAATTACGGTAAAACAATGCTGGAAGTTTAATAGTTATTTAAACCTTTACACTGTTACCAAAGCACTTAACCAAACACAACCAGATGCTGTTTTATTTAACTTACAATTCATGAAGTTTGGCGATAAAAAAGCAGCAGCAGCATTAGGCTTATTTTTACCTTTAGTTTGCAAATTAAAACGCATTCCAAATATTGTATTGTTACATAATATTTTAGAAGAAGTAGATTTAAAAAGTGCAGGGTTTACAGCAAACCCGATACTTAAAAAAATATACAATTATATAGGAACAACACTTACAAAAATAGTTTTACAAACCGATGTATTAGCTGTAACGATGCAAAAATATGTAACTATTTTAGAAGAAAAATACAATGCCAAAAACATAAAATTAATACCACATGGTACTTTCGAGGTTTCCGAAAAAGAGCCTGACTACACTTTACCAGATGGCCCATTACAGATTATGACGTTTGGAAAATTTGGAACCTATAAAAAAGTAGAGTCTATGATTGAAGCTGTAGAAAAAGTTAGAAAGTATACTGGTTTAGATTTAGAAATTGTAATTGCAGGAACAGACAACCCAAATGTACCAGGATATTTAGCAAAAGTACAAGAACAGTATAAACACGTTTCGCAATTGCGTTTTACAGGCTATGTAGAAGAACATGAAGTCTCTACATTATTTAACAATAGTGCGGTAGTGGTGTTTCCGTATACTTCTACAACAGGAAGTTCTGGAGTATTACACCAAGCAGGAAGTTATGGTAAAGCGGTAGTTATGCCAGACTTAGGAGATTTAGCTTTATTAGTAAAAGATGAAGGTTACAGAGGTGAATTTTTTGAACCAGAAAATGTAACAAGTTTAGCAAAAGCTATAGAAGCAATTATAACTAAAGACAGCTATAGAGTTGCTTTAGGTAAAGCAAATTATAAGGCAGCAACAGCTTTTCCAATGGAAAAAATAACAGATTTGTATTTAGAAGCTTTTGAAGCGATTAATGTAGAGAACTATAATAGTTTGTTAGCTCTGTAAAAAAGGTTCTCGATACAATTCTTCATGCTTCAGAAGCACTCGATTTAACTTTAATTTTTAATTGGTCGTCACTTCTAATGGAATTTATTTTTCAGGAATTTTGCATCGAGAAGAGCTTATTAAAAGCTATAAGTTATGTTATAGGTATAGAGTTGAAAGTATAAATCTACTCTTCCGAATTAGTAATAAATTCAAAAGCCATCTTTTTTGTCCCATCTATAGAAATAAACCCGAAATTTTTTTGAATATTTCTACGCCAAGGCAGTCTCCCTACGACTGCTTTTGGCACGTTATTAAAATCGTATAAGGTCCAAGACATATACGGAATGTTCTGTTGTTTAATAATAGCTTGCGCGGTTTTATGGTAGTCTGCTTGTGTTGCTTCCGAACTTCCAAAAAAGTTCCAAAACCCGCTGTAAGACGATATTCCAAACTCACTTAATACAATAGGTTTATTTGGAATGTTTTCTTTTAAGGTTGTAAAAGTCGCCTCTAAATCATCAAGTGATTCGTAATAATGAAATGATACAAAATCTACCTCGTCTTTTAAAATACTAGCGCTGTCACTATTAGACCAACCAATAGTTACTGGGTGATTAGGGTCTGCAGATTTTACAACTAGCAGCATTTGCTTTAACCAAGCAGTTACCAAAGAAGCATTACGAGATTCAAAATCTAAATTAGGTTCGTTTTTTATATCCCACGCTAAAATAGCGTGATGATTTTTCAAGGCAGACACAAGTGTTTCAGCATGTCGGTGTGTTAATGTCCAATCTAAAACCGAATAATCACCATAGAAATCGAACAGTGTAATGACCACTTTAAGTTGTTGTGCTTCGGCAGTGTCTAAAAGTTGTTTTAACTTTTCTAATTTTTCAGGATTAATATTTGCCTTTCCGAAGTCTTCGTATGGAACAAAAACTCGAATAGTGTTTAATCCAGTAGTTTTTATAATTTTAAAATCTTCAGCGATTGTTTCAATATTAAAACCCTTCCCAAAAACGTCCCAAGGTGTTTCTTTAGGATAATAATTAATGCCTTTTATTACTAAGTTGTTTATTGGTATTAAGGAGTTCTTTTCTTTGGTTATTTCGGTTTGCTGTTTTACCATGTGGCGAATACGCCAAAAACCGTCTTCTAATAATAAAACCACTTTATAAGTAGACGTTTCGGTAGTTTCTAAAAGTAATGTTTCTGTGTTATAAACACGCTTGTATTCTACAACATTACGGTCTGTGATAACGGCTAATTGTCCATCTTCGCTAAAAAACTCTAAAGTAGGATGATGCTCTAAAGAAGTAGACGCTATGGTAATACCTTCAGCACTATTAGTGGTTACTGTATTATAGATATTTTGTCTTGCATTACTAGTATAATAATCTTCAATGCCTTGTTTTGTGTTTGTCTTGTAGGCAATACTTTTAACATACCAAGCATCTAAATAATCATTTTCAATAGCCTTTAAGGTTT
Source organism: Pontimicrobium sp. MEBiC01747 (assembly GCF_053601635.1). Classification (NCBI taxonomy): domain Bacteria; kingdom Pseudomonadati; phylum Bacteroidota; class Flavobacteriia; order Flavobacteriales; family Flavobacteriaceae; genus Pontimicrobium; species Pontimicrobium sp. MEBiC01747. The sequence continues at coordinate 38,534 of NZ_JBSHNS010000613.1, read as the reverse complement.
CACGATCCATTGGTCTTCCCTCATTATTTAAAGGAGTCCAATTTATTTTGGGTAAATACTGGTCTATTTTTTTAAGCTCAGTATGCAGCATAGTACTTCGGTCTGCTCCAGTATTTAAATAACTATATAATGCGCTAATACCGTAAACGCATACCGCAATAATAACAATATATGAACTTATTAAAACCCCTCGTAATATGTTTTTATTTATACTACTCATAGGTTATATTTTGAAGTGTTTTTTCTAACCCAGCAGTTGTAACCCTTATTGAGTAAATGCCCTGTTCTAGATTTAATTGTTTTAAATTGAAATTGGCATAACCAGCTTTAGATGGCTTTGTTGTAGAATATATTACCGTACCTTCTTTTACAATAGATAATGAAACTTGTAAACCATCTGGAATAAGTTGTGTCATAAAACTTTTAAGTGGGCCAACTGTAACCGTATTATTCTTAAAAGCAATATCGAAATCCGTAATAACCTGTTTGTAATTAAGTGTTATGCTATTGCTTTCGGCCATACCATTTACAAACGCCTGTATAGCCCATTGGGTTTTATAATCTGGATGAATTAAGCTAGCTGTAGCAATACCTTTTATAGTTGTACCGCTTGTTTTTAAATTATTTCCTTCTGAATTTGTTATTAAAAACTCAACATAGGTACCATCATTAACCACATTGTTGTAAGCGTCTTTTAGTATCGAGGTAGAAAACTGAGTGATTTGATTGCCATCGGCATAATCATGATGGCGTGTTGCAGAAATTGTAAAATTGGTAGGAGGTGCTGCTAAAATAGTAATATCATACTCTTTAGAGTCATTGCCTAAACAGTCTGTGGCTATTAAAATACGGCCTGTTTCGGGCTTAGAATAGATGTTTTTATAAGCTATAAAATTTTTAGTGTGTACAGTATCGTTTTCTTGAGAAGCTAAAAACCAATGTTTTATGTTTACAGGCGTATTCACTTGTAAAGGGTTATCTAAATCGTCTGTTGGGATAACAACTAACATAGCATAATCGGTTCCGCCAGCAGCAATACTTGGTGGTCCAATGTAGGTTTCCAGGCTATTTACTTTTGCTTTAGGAATAATCTCAAACTGTCCTGATAAGTTTTGATTAATAAGTTGCCAAAATACTACACCAGATTTATTGCCAATACTTTGCGGAATGTGATACTCCATAGTATTCTTTTTTAAAACTGGTTCAATTACTGTAGTACCATAACTGTGGGTACAATATAGGTTTGGAATTTCATTGTTAGATGCAGAAAACCGTAATATTATATTCTCGCCAGCTTTAAAGGAGCGTTCTTTAGATAGTAGCTCTATATTGGCATATTCTGTAAACTCTACTAAAGTAGCAGAAGACAATAGTAAAAGACCAAGTAGTAATATGTATAGTTGTTTAATACGCATTAGTTGGGGTTTCCTATGTAATTATTTAATTCAATTTTTATAAAACTATAGTTAGGGTGCGTTATGGGTTGCAATGTATTATAGGTGTGGTTTTTAATTCTATTACTTATTATTTTTGTTGCAATATCCCTATTTGGTAAGCCGTTTACAAAACAATTACTCATATCGTTAGAAATAATTTGTATTGGCATTGCTTTTAGCAATGTATAATTAAATTGTTGCTGTCGTTGTTGCCTAATACCGTCTTTTAAAAACAAATGATCTACCCAAAGCATTTGTTTGTGTTCGTTATAATAAGTAATTAAAAGTTGCGGTATGGTTACCTCTTCTACACCACTGTTAAATAAGGTACCGTTAATAGTTGTTTTATTTATATTAATAGCACTAAGCGTTGTTTTTTTGTATAAATCTGATCCCGATACGTTGCCAGCAACTTGAAGGTTAAATTTAGTAGGTTGCTCGCTAAACTCTACAGGTGTAAACTCGTCTGGATTAAATGTTTTAGGAATAGAGTCTTTGGTTTTAGACCATGCAATGCCTTCAAAATTAATTCTAAAAGCACTCGTTTCTTTGGGCATGAGTTTATGTTTTACAAGGTATTTTGCATTGTACGTGGCAAGAGACTTATTTGCACTGTTATATAATGTACCTTTTAAAACAACATCTGCTGGGGTATTATCTATATTCTGTATTTCTCCAATTATGGCATAGTGGTTATCGTATTTTACCAATGTTGCTTTTAGCACCTCTAGAACAGGTTGTTTTAATACATCCTCGTGGTGTGTTTGCTCACTAGTAATACGTCTGCGTCCTTGGTTGTAAAATGTTGTTGTATTATTACTGTACAGTTGGTCTGGAGGTAAATCTGTATCTAAATCGTCTGGCTGTAAATACCACTTGTTATAATGCTTAACGATAGTTTTATAGTCCGTTTTAGCAATCTTTTCTAGCGGTGTAATCCATTTAGTTTCTACTTTGGCAGTTGCTATGCTATCATTTTTATAAGTAATATCCGTGGTAATTGTTTCTAATTTAGCGTAAGAGCTCAATAGGCCATCGGTTACAGAAATCTCTAACATATATTGTGCAATAGATAATTCGCTATTAGGGTCTATAAGATTGTAAGCCTCTTCAAAAGCCTTAAAATCTAAAGCATCATAATAGGCTAGAACTGCATTTTCGGGTGCGCGTTGCGAATCGTTTTTTAAATAAAATATGTAGACTCCATAGCATACAATAACTGCAAGAATAACAGACCAAATATGTGTAATTTTTAAGAGTCCTTTTGAAAAACTATTGTACTGTGTTTTAAAATATAGATACTCAGGAATTGTCTTCACTTTTGTTTTTAAAGCACGAATCCATAACAGTTGAATATTTAAAACAAAAGCAATAAGTACAGTTAAAAACGGAACAACACCCCAAAGTATTTTTTGCCATCTAGAAACATCGTTTTTTGGTAATACCGAAGCTATTGGGGGAACATTTAATTTTTCCCATACTTGGATACCGTTTTCTAATTGTCGTAAACGTTGCCAGCCACAGAAATACAGAATAGGATCGTAAAACTTATCGTTAGAAAAAATGTATTTTAAGTTATATTTTTCTGGAACCGTTAAAAACTGTTGTAGCGAGCCAATGCCTTCAATACCCTTAAATTTAGAATTCTCTAAACGTTCGATAGCTCTGGTTGTTAACTCGGGCAAACGCCTTGCAGAATGGTAATTACCATCTACACTTAACGCGTTGGTTTGCGCCGCAAGCCATGCCATTTGGTCGCCAAACCCTAGAGTTAAATAGCGCCATTGGTCATGTTGATCTTGATTTAAAAAATTAACAATAGGGAGCATTTTAATTTTCTGAGGTTGAGAGGGCCTAAAGTATCCTAAACTCATTGTAAAAATCGTCATGAATATAAATAGCCCTGCTAAAACGCCAACAATAATACGATGATATATAGCTCCAAACTTTTGCTGTATTCGGGTTTTTAAATCAGTTTCAATAAAACGATAGGCAAATTCTCCAAATAGTGGTAATGCCATTATAGAAGCCCAAAGTGTAAAACGGTCTAAAGTTAAAATATTAAAAGCTGTATCCCCTAAAATAAGCTTTGGTATTGGTGTTGTACCTCCAGTTCCTAAAACAGTTAATAAGGTAAAGGACAACCCAAAAAACAAATAGCGTTTACTATAGTATCTGTAAAAAAAGTAAGGCAATAAAACCAATAAAATACCCCAAGGAATTAAAAAGAAAACCAAACCAGATGAGGTAACTTCCAGAAAACTATCACGAGAGCCATGAGGAATAGGCACTTGTGTTATAGGGTTATTTTTAGAATTAATCCAATACGGTAAAATACAACCTATAATAATAACTAACGAGAGCATTCCAAAACCAACAATGCGCTTAAACAACTTAAAAAAGGAGCTTAAAAATACTTTAAAAGTTACCGCTTTCATTGTACCCACTTTCTCTTTAGAGGCATCCATAATAACCATACCTATTAATGGGAAAATAAAAAAGACCATTCCAAAAATAGGAGTTACATGATGCGAACAAACTGTTACAGCTATTAAAGACAGAGATGTTAATAAATAACGGTATTTTCCTGTTTTTAACCATAAATAAATTTCTGGTAACGCATGCATTAATACCGAAATCCCTATAATACTTGGTAATTGTCCAAACACATGCAAGGTTTCTACAAACGAGGATGATAATACCGCAAGTATAGCCGCATAACCAGCAGCGGTTCTATTAGCTGTAATAAGTATAGAAAACCGATAGACTCCAGTAATAAATAAGAGAATACTTATTAAGGCTACAGTAAATAGTCCAAATTTTAAACCACCAATAAAAGAAAAAGCAGCAATAGCTTGGTGAACTAATGGCGGGTAGCTCATAACCGTAAAACCAGTATACCATTTATAGTTCCAAGGTTCAAACCAGCTATTAGCATAATGATCTGCAAAAAAGAGGTGTATTAGTGCATCGTATGTGGTTTCTAATGTAAAAAAAATAGACGTACCATGAAATGCAATACCAATAAGTAAAGCCGCTATTAAATATTTATTTGATGTTTTAGGCATTAATAAAGAGTCCTGTTTTTCATTTTAATAAAGATATAACAATCTTTTGTTTCGACGAGTAGTGCCATCGAAACAAAAAACACATTCGTCTACAGAAAACTTCCAACCATCGAATTACACCAAAATAAGGCCGCTATCTCCTCTAATTTTGGGGTATAATCTTAAACAAATCTACTATGAAAACTGGAATTATTATACCATGCTACAACGAAGCAAAACGATTAAATGTTAATGCTTTTATAGAATTTATAACAACTCATGAGTCCTATCATTTATGTTTTGTAAACGATGGAAGTAAAGACGACACATTATCTGTTTTAGAAACCGTACAAAAAGAAGCACGAACTAGAGTAAGTATTGTAGATGTAAAGAAAAATGCTGGAAAAGCAGCAGCTGTACGTTCTGGTGCACGTTACTTATTTAACAGACAAGATGTAGACTATATTGGGTTTATTGATGCAGATTTATCTACCGATTTTAATGACTTTAAAAAGTTGGTAGATACTTTGCATAATAACGATAATTTATCTTTAGTATACGGTTCTAGAGGAAAAGGAGATGGGCAAATAGAACGTAATGTATTTAGAAACCTATTTTCAAAAATTGTAAAACTTATTGTGTTTTTAATTTTAGGATTACCAATAGAAGATACACAATGTGGAGCAAAAGTATTTAGACGTAGCATTATTCCTGTAGCATATAATACCGCTTTTATAACGCGATGGTTATTTGATGTAGAAATATTTATTAGACTTAAAAAGCACTTTGGAAAAGCACAAATTATGGATAGAATGTACGAGCAACCTTTAGACCGTTGGGTGCATGTAGACGATTCTAAATTAGGGGTAAAAGATGCACTACAAATACCTTATAAATTATTGAGTATATGGTTTTCATATACAGTACTTCAGGCATTTAGTAGAGGGATAGAAGCAGGAAAAGTAATTGCTTTAGATAAAATAAATACATCTCCTTTATATGAAATTAAAACCGCAGCATAATATAAAACAGACTGATTATTGTTTTTTTGATAGTTGATATCATAGTTTTTAATAGCAAAGCCTTTCAATGTATTTTGAAAGGCTTTTTTGTGCTCTAGCAACTAGAATTCGTAGTTGTTTTACTAGCAAGTATAACTATTAAAACGAATTCTAGTTTAGCAACTACGAATTCTAGAAGCGCTAATATTTAAGAGTATTCCCCCAGTACCTTTGGAGTATAAATAAAAACAAACCCATTAAAACAAAATATTATGAACACTTTAAAAAACACATTCGCAGCCTTAATTTTAGTAGTAACAGCAAACGTATTTGCACAAACTCCAGAAGTAGAATTCGACACCTATACAGAGTCTAAACAAAATGCATCAAAATACCTTTTAGCAAACGATGTAGCTATGAGAGATTGCCCATCTACTTTTTGCGAAAAACTAACAACAATTAGAATTGGAACTAACGTAAGATTATTAGAAAAAACAGAAGAGTCACAAGAATTAAACGGTATAACAAGCAGATGGTACAAAGTAAAACTAGGACCACAAGAAGGATGGATCTGGGGCGGTTTAATTTCGCAAAAAACATTTGTAAGTCAAGCTAATGCCGAAGTAAGATTTGTATTTGGAGAAGCAGGTTATAACAGCGACGATGAAAAGCAATACCAATTAAGAGCTGTTAAAAATGGAGTGGAATTAGATAAAATGATAATCGCTTCAGATGTATTACACTATGCTAATGTACAAAACATAGGTAACGAAGGTATAGAAGGCGTAGACGATATTATAGTATTAAATACCATTACAGACAGTTGCGAAGTACCAAGCGAATCGTTATATGTTGTTTGGAAAGACAATAAACTACAAAAAACAGAAAATTTAATAGCAACTGCCGAAACCTTATCTACCGAAGATTGCTGCTACTTATTTTATTCAGAAGCTAAAGAGTAATCACGCTATTTAATCAATGAGTTACACTGCGCTTTTTAAGCGTAGTGTTTCTCGCTTTAAAAGAATACAATAACTGAAACATTAGTTTAGTTATATTTGTTTTAAGCTGAAGAATAAATTTCTTGTATTAGTAACCTAATTAAATTATAATTCTATTGAATCGTTTTTATTTCCTCTTTATTTTTTTGTGCTTCGGAATAGTCTCTACGTCTTGTTTTGGCCAGAACAAGCAACTTAGAGCATATACTATAGAAGATGGTTTGCCGCAATCTCAAGTATTCGATATTGCTCAAGACGATATGGGCTATTTATGGTTAGGAACACAAGGTGGTGGGTTGTGTAATTTTGATGGACAAACATTTCAAGTTTGGAAAGAAAAAGATGGGTTATTATCCAACTACATCCATGCATTATATGTTTTAGAAGATGCTATATACATTGGAAGCAGACGAGGCCTTTCAATAAAAAGAAAAGATGTATTTGTAAATATTGAAGCACCTCAAGTAAACAAAATATATAATTTTAAACGAGAAAAATATATAGCAACTGTTGAAGGATTATATCACCTTTTAGATAATAATAGTCTTCAAAAAATTAATATAAACCCAATACTAAACCAAAGTAAAATTAAGGCCATTATTTATTACAATGATTTTTATTGGATGGCAACAGACAAAGGCTTCTGGAAATTAAGCGAGTTAAATAATAAAGCCGAAACTATAGAACGCTTAGAGTTTAATGATTTTACTGCGGTTACCGCATATAAAGACCGTATTTATGCTGCTACTTTTGATGATGGTACTTTTATTTATAACGTAGACAATTTAAAACGTCCTATTTTAATGCGTGAACCATTAAATATTAATGAGATGGCTATTCTTAATGAAGATGAATTATGGATCTCAACTCATAACGATGGTATATCTATAATAGACACAAAAACAAATACAGAAAAAGCATTTATTAATACAAAAACAGGATTAGCTGTACCGCATATTAGAAAAGTAATTACCGATAAACAATCTAACATTTGGATAGCAACTTCGGGTTGGGGATTGTATAAATACTTCCAAAATAACTTTCAGCATTTTAATAGAAACAATGGTTTAAAGGGAAATCGAGTCTATGCAGTACATAAAGCAAAGCGTGCACTTTGGCTCTCTAATTCCGAAAAAGGTTTGGTGAAAATAGATACTTCTGGAATAGAGCAGATACCTGGATATAAAACCTTTTCTAATGTAAAAATTAAAACGATTGCAAGCGATGCTAGAGGAAATATCTGGGCAGGATCTGATGGTAGAGGATTGCTTTACAGAGAAACAAAAACAGTAGATAGTATTGCTATAGACTCTAGCGATGTGTTTAATGTAAAAGAAGAACGCTTCACTAAAACTGTAATAAAAAACCATATTTTAAATTCCGAAACAGGCTTTCCACACAACTGGATTAGAAAAATAGTAGTGGAAGATAAAAATACATGGGTGGCTAGTTATTCTGGCGGAATTACAAAGTTTAGTTACAATGCTGCAAACGAAAAACTAAATATTAAAAAAACATTTGGAAGCAAAGAAGGAATTAAAGATTTATACATAACAACAATGGTTAAAGATAACCAAGGACGATTATGGTACGCCACTCAAAGTGGCGATTTAGGTTATATTAAAAATGGAAAAGTAACACATTTTGAAGCTGTTTTAAATAGAAAAATATCGATAGGAGTCTTACTATTTCAAAATGATAAATTATTTATAGGAACAGCTGGGAGAGGTATATGGTGGACAACTCTTAATGCTAAAGGCGTAAGCGATTTTAAAAAGCTAAATGGAGAGAAAAAAGTTTATTCAGGAAATATATACCAACTTATCTTCGATAATCAAGGCTATTTATGGGCGGGAACCGAAAGTGGTGTAGATAAAATAACACTAAATCAAGAAAACACTATTGTAGATGTTGTTCATTTTGGAAGGAACGATGGATTTTTAGGAATTGAGACCTGTTTAAATGCTGTAGAAAAAGACGAGCAAGGTAATTTATGGTTTGGTGCTGTTTATGGTTTAACACAATATAAGCCAAGTGATATAAGTAAAGAAAGCTTAAAGCCTAAAGTTTACTTTAAAGACTTGCAAGTAAATTTTAAAACAGTAGATTCTATAGCTATAAAGCAATGGATAGATAATAATACCGTTTTGCAATTAACCCCAAAGCAAACTCAAATAGGCTTTAGTTATAAAACTGTAGATTTAGATCATCCAACCGAAATCCAATACCGTACAAAATTAGATGCCCAAGAATGGAGCCCTTGGACAACTAATAATACGCAAAGTCTAAGAGGGTTGGAATATGGTGCGCATACATTTAAAGTACAATCCAGAAATAACCGTTGGCAAAATAGCGAGCCAATAGCTTTCGCATTTTATATGGATAGTCCATTACATAAAAAGGCATGGTTTCGGTGGACACTTATTGCTGTAATATTAGCCCTTTTAGCACTATTTACTTGGCGCTATATTAAGCGTTTAAAACGTGAAAACGAAGCAGAACAAAAACGCCTAAAGCTAGAAAACCATTTGTTGTCTTTAGAGCAAAAAGCATTACGCTTGCAAATGAATCCGCATTTTATATTTAATGTCCTTAATGGTATTAAAGCTATGGCGATAACAAAGCCAGATAAAATGAATAATACCATTAATAATTTTGCAACATTATTACGTGAAACGTTAATTAATTCTAGAAAAGAAACGATTACTCTAGAGCAAGAAATAAAGACACTGCGTCATTATATTGAAGTAGAGAAACTAATGGCAGAAAAATCATTTAAACATACTATTACTTTAAATTGTGATTTAGACCCAGAAGAAATTTTAGTGCCTCCAATGTTAATTCAACCTTTTGTAGAAAATGCGATTAGGCATGGTATTTTAAAAGGGCAAAAAGAAGGGCAATTGGATATCACTTTTAAAACAACAGAAACACATTTATACTGTACCATAAAAGATAATGGGATTGGTATTTTTACATCTCAAGAAGCAAAACCTAAAACAGATCATCAATCTATGGCACTTAAAGTAACAAGAGAACGATTGGAATCGATTTCGGGAGTAAATGCATTACAGATTTCAGAAATTAAAAACAATAATGGCATTGTAGAAGGCACAAATATTACCTTTAAAATTCCATTAGAAACAGATTATTAAAAACAAATTATGCTAACAGCAATTATAGTAGAAGATTTAGAAGATGCTATGGCACTTCTAAAAAATGACTTAGAAACTAAGCATCCAGAAATTAAAATTATAGATACAGCAAGAAGTGTAGTAGAAGCCGCAAAAGCATTACGAAAAGCACAGCCAGATATTCTGTTTTTAGATATTATGTTAGGCGATGGTACTGGATTTGATGTGCTAGAGATTTTTCCAGAATTAAAATCGAAAATCATTTTCGTCACAGCAAGTGATGAGTATGCTATAAAAGCATTTAAGTTTGCAGCCATAGATTATGTGCTAAAACCCTATTCTAACGAAGAGTTAGAGCAAGCTATAACAAGAGCAAAAGCACAAATAAAACCTAATAAAGAACGACTAGATATTTTAAAGGAAACATTATCTGCGCCAGAAAAAAAACCTAATAAAATATCGTTACACACACTAGATAAAATTATTATTGTAAACCTAGACGATATCGTACGTTGCGAGTCGGATAGTAATAATACAGTGTTTCACCTTCAAGATGGTAGAAAAGTATTTGTAACTAAAACCCTTAAGTATTTTGCAGATATGTTAAAGCCTTACGAATTTTTACGTATTCACCAAAGTCATTTAGTAAACCTACAATGTATAAGTGCATTTATAAAAACCGATGGCGGCTATTTAATGCTTAAAAATGGTGAGAATGTACCCGTTTCTGTTCGTAAAAAAGCTGAGGTTATCGAGATTTTAGATACCATGCATCGTTAACAAAACGATAATAGTTTTAGAATACATTATTTATATTTGTGCTCTTAATCAATAATTAATTATGAAATTTAAAACCTTAATACTACTTTTTGTTAGCTTAATATTTATTAATTGTTCAAAAGACGACGACTCGCAAGAAGCAAAGTTGAGTTCTGAAAATAAAATTATATCATTCACTATAAAGCCTAATGATATTAATTATGCAGGGGTAATTAACGAACAAAATAAAACTATTGAAATAGAAACAGTGGGATTAGAAGTAAATAGTAACATTGTTCCACAAATAGTATTTTCGGCTAAAGCAACAATTTCTCCAGATCCAACATCAATACAAGATTTTAGTCAGCCAGTTATATATACAGTTACAGCCGAAAATGGAGATGAGGCAGTTTACACTGTAACTACCAATAATACTGAGATTGCTGTGCCTTCTAACGAAAAAAAGATTTTAAGTTTTCAACTTAGTAATAATGGAAATACTTTTGATGGTGTTATAAATCATGATGCTTTAACAATAGATATAGAGGTTTATGGAGATACGGCACAACTTTTAGTTCCTACCATTACAGTTTCGGAAAATGCTACATTTTCGCCAGGAGTAGATGATGCTCAAAACTATTTAGAAGACGTTGAATATACTGTAACGGCAGAAGATGGAACGTCTAATATATATACTGTTAGGACAAAGGTATTACTTATAACTACCGTAAACAGTGTAAGTTCTACAAGTGATTTTTCTACTGCTTACTACAGTAATGCTAAACCTTATGTTAGAACTCAAAATGTTGATTTAACACTTCCAAACTCAAAAATTATTTTGGCTAATGCTACAAACAGCTATGAATTAAGTTACAGCAATTATAGTTTTACCACTTTTGAAGATGATATATTCACAAATTTTCAAATAGAATTCCCTAATAATATTGTTACTGCTAGTGATTATACTTTAAAATATGTAGTAGACGATGTTATAAAAACAGAAACGATTGAATTAATTGATGTGCTTGCCGAAAACGTTCCTGTAATTACATCTTCAAACCAATCAAGCTATAATTTTGGCGACACACTAATTTTAACAGGAACTAATCTAGTTCCAGGAATTAGAATAGCAGCTCATAATGGCTCTATTTATGCTTATAATGAGTCTTCATCTTCACCAGTAAGTGTGAATTCTGAAGGCACAATGCTAACATTTCAAATGAATGTAAATAGTGGGATGTTTCCTTCAGGAACATATCAAACACCAATATTTATTAATTATAATGGAAGATACGGAGATTCTATTACAGTAGAGTTTGATTAAGTTTGAAGTATTAGTAAGAAAGATAATTACTTATTATACTTTTTACCCAACTGCTCTAACATTTCTTTAGTAATAGCATCTAAGTCGTAATCATGTTGCCAGTTCCAATCTTGTCTAGCTTCGCTATCATCTATACTTTGCGGCCAAGAATTAGCAATGTCTTGTCTAAAATCGGGTTTGTAAGTAATTTTAAAATCAGGAATGTATTTTTGTATAGAAGCAGCAATTTCTTTTGGCGTAAAAGTAATACCAGCTAGGTTGTAAGACGATCGTATTTTAATAGCATTATCGTCTGCGGCCATAATATCTACAGTTGCCTTAATAGCATCATCCATAAATAACATAGGTAAAGCAGTATCTTCAGATAAAAAACACTCATAAGATTTATGTTTTACCGCTTCATGGTAAATTTCAACAGCATAATCTGTAGTACCACCACCTGGCATGGTTTTCCAGCTAATAATACCAGGATAACGAATACCTCTAACATCTACCCCATATTTTTGATTGTAATACTCGCACCAGCGTTCTCCAACTTGCTTAGTAATACCATAAACAGTAGTAGGCTCCATAGTAGTATATTGTGGAGTATTTACTTTTGGAGTAGATGGACCAAAAACAGCAATACTAGAGGGCCAATATACTTTTTTAATAATATTAGCCTTAGCTAGATTTAAAACATGAAACAAAGAACTTGTGTTTAAATCCCATGCTTTCATAGGGTATTTTTCTCCTGTGGCACTAAGCATAGCAGCCATTAGGTATACTGTATCTATATTATACTTTTCAACACATACTTTAACCGATGCGTAATCCATGGCATCAATAATTTCAAAAAGACCAGAATTAACAACATCTAGGTTGTTATAGCTAATATCACTAGCAATAACATTATCGTTTCCATGTATCTCTCTAAGTTTAAAAGTGAGTTCAGACCCAATTTGACCACAAGCTCCAATAATTAAAATTCTTGATGACATATTTTAAGCATAAATTAGATAATGCGTAAAAATAATAAGATTTTAATCATAATATCGTAATTTTTAGGTAAAAATCGACTCATAAATTTTATATAATTTATCGTAACGAACGTATTGAATGCAATATATTTGTAATTCAAAGAGTTAAATCATGTATAAAATAAAAAGATTTAATTTTAATATTATCAAAATAATTATTTTGTATGTTTTGGCCGAAAAAAAGAATAATAAATAAATGAAATTTTTAAGTGTACTGTTACTACTAGCTTGTTTAGTATCCTGTAAAAAAACACAAGATACAACAGAAGGGACTGTTAAGGAAACAAAGCTAAAAGACACTACTTTGGTGTCTAAAAAAGACATAGCTAAAATTCAATTTTTAGATTATGGTGTAGATGCTAAAGCTAAAAACACACTAGATTCTTGGCTAGCATATAATACTATCGCAACTGCCATTGCAGCAGTTAATAATGGAGATTTTGGTTTTTTTATAGATGATAAGGCTGTGTTTGAAACAACAGTAGAGGATTTAGAAACAACTATACCAGAAAATATAGACACTGCAGCTGTTCGTGCTAGGGTATTAGTTTTAAAAACAAAATTATATAAGTTAGAAGAAGCTACAAGGTTATCTACAACTACAAAAAAGGAACATTTATTAGTTATAAAAGAAGTATTTCAGGCCTTTTCCTATGTTACATTATTAATTAATAAAAAATTCGAAAAAGAAGCTCAAAACATCATAAAACCAGAAATAGAATGAAAGCATTTTTAACCTTCCTATTTGTATGTTCTGTAACCTACAGTTTTAGTCAAGAAACACCAAAGTTAGATAATGGAAGAACACCAGTAGTTGCAAAAGTAGATTTAAAAAAAGACATTAATAAGACATTAGATGCTTGGCATAAAGCAGCCGGCAATGCTGATTTTGATGCTTATTTTAACTTAATGACCAAAGATGGTGTGTTTATAGGCACGGATGCTACCGAAAATTGGCAACTTAAAGCTTTTAAAGCTTTTTCTAAACCTTATTTCGATAAAGGAAAAGCATGGAGCTTTACAGCTGTAGAACGTAACATTTACATTTATGAAGATCAAAAACTAGCATGGTTTGATGAGTTATTAGATACACAAATGAAATTATGTAGAGGTTCTGGTATAATGAAATTAGAAAATAATGAGTGGAAAGTAGCACACTATGTACTCTCAATTGCTATCCCTAATGAAAACGTAAAGGATGTTATAGAACTAAAGAAAACATTTGACGATAAGCTAACCAAAACTCTAAAAGCAAGAAATTAAATTTTTTACAATTTTTTATACATAGCAAAACGTGTTCATTACTTTGAATGCGTTTTTTGTTAAAAAAAATTATGAAAATGTTAATTTATTTACTACTTAAAAATATCTAAGTAAATTGTACAATTAAAAACTAATCAAAAAGTTAAAATGAAAAAACTATCAATCATAGGTACTTTTGCTTTATTAAGCATTGTAGCTTGTAAAGAAGATGCAAAACAAGAAGACACTGCACAAGCAAAAGTTGAAGTAGAAAAAGTACCTGGTATTAATTTAGATTTTATGGATACATCTGTAAAACCTAATGAAGACTTTTTTAAACATGTTAATGGTAAATGGCTAGAAACTAACGAGATTCCAGACGATAGAACCTCGTGGGGAAGTTTTGCAGAGTTGCGTAAAAAAACTGATGAGGATGCTTTGTCTATTTTAAAAGCAGCAATGTCTGATAATAAAGACTTAGAAAGTATTAAAGTTTTACCAGGATCAGACCAAGAAAAAGCAGTACAATTATTTCAAACAATAATGGATACTGTTGGAAGAAATAAACAAGGATTAGACCCAGTAAGACCATATTTAGCTAAAATTGAAGCTATAAATAACATTGACGATTTACAAAACTTTTTAATAGAAATGGAGCCAACAGGAGGTGCAGGTTTCTTTGGTTTTGGAGTAGGATCGGACCCTAAAGACAGTAACAGAAATGTAGCTTATTTAGGAACAGGAGGTTTAGGATTGCCAGATAGAGATTACTATGTAAAAGACGATGCCGATTCTAAAGAAAAAAGAGAAAAGTATGTGGCGCATATTACTAGAATGCTACAATATTTAGGAGACACAGAAGCAGATGCTAAAGCACAAGCAGAGCAAATTTTAGCGTTCGAGACTAGATTAGCAGAACCTAAAATGGATAAAGTAGATCGTCGTGATGCACGTAAGCGTTATAACCCAAGATCTATAGAAGACTTACAAAAAATGGTTCCAGCAGTAAACTGGAAAAATTACTTTACAGGAATTGGTGTAAAACAATTAGATACAGTAATAGTTAGCGAAATTAAATATTTTGATGCTCTACAAGATATATTAGCAGAGAACAATGTTTCTGATTGGAAATCATATTTACGTTGGTCTACATTAAATAATGCAGCAGGGTTATTATCTACAGAGTTAAATAAAGCAAACTGGGATTTTTACAGTAAAGAATTAAGTGGTGCTAAAAAACAACGTGCTTTAGAAGAGCGTGCCTTACAAACATTAAACGGAACTATTGGTGAAGCATTAGGAAAGTTATATGTAGATAAAAAGTTTCCACCAGAAGCAAAAGTGAAAGCAGAAAAAATGATTAAAAATGTCATTTTAGCATTCGAGCACAGAATTAATAAGCTAGAATGGATGAGCGAAGACACTAAAAAGAAAGCAATTGAGAAATTAAGAGCTACTAAAGTGAAAATTGCCTATCCAGACCAATGGAAAGATTATTCTGCACTAGACATAAAAGGTGTTGAAGAAGGCGGAACATATCTTCAAAATATGCTAAACGCAAGAGCATGGAATTTTAAAGACGATTTAGAAAAATTAGGTAAACCAGTTGATAAAAGCGAATGGTTTATGGCACCACAAGTGGTAAATGCTTATTTTAATCCAGCTTACAACGAAATAGTATTTCCGGCAGCAATTTTACAACCACCATTTTATAATTACACAGCAGATGATGCTGTTAATTATGGAGGTATTGGAGCCGTAATAGGTCATGAAATCTCTCATAGTTTTGATGATTCTGGTGCGCGTTATGATAAAGATGGAAACTTAAATAACTGGTGGACAGACGAAGATTTAAAACAATTTGAAGGGTTAGGTAAAGCATTAGCAGATCAATACAGTGCTATAGAAGTGTTACCAGGTGTAAATATAAATGGAGAGTTTACTTTAGGAGAAAATATTGGAGATTTAGGAGGTGTACTTGCTGCTTATGATGCTTTACAAATGAGTTTAGAAGGTAAGGAAGTAGAAAAAATAGATGGGTATACACCAGAGCAACGTTTCTTTATGAGTTGGGCAACCGTTTGGAGAACAAAAATGCGTGATGATGCATTAAAAACACGAATTAAAACAGATCCGCACTCACCAGGAATGAATAGAGCTGTACAACCATTATTAAACGTTGATGCTTTCTATGAAGCTTTCGATATTAAAGAAGGAGATAAAATGTATATAGCACCAGAAAAGCGTGTGAGAATTTGGTAATAATACCAAGTTTAAAATAACAAAAAATGCAACTCTATTTAGGGTTGCATTTTTTGTTACGGTGTTTTTTTAAAGTAAATGCTATGGTTATTTAACAAATAAAAAAATAAATAACAAACTAGCTAGAATCATTGATACTGCAAAAACAAAGAGGTCTATGTACAGTTGACGTTTAACTTTCTTTTGTATTTGTTGTTTAATTTTGTTTAGCTGTTCTGGAGGACAGATTTAAAATGAGTTTCTTTTTTATTATTCTGCAAAATGTATGTGTTCTTCCAAATTTTAGATTCTCTGCGATCTAATTTTTTTCTTCGCAATTCTTTAAACCTTAGGTTATGTCCACTTAGCCTGCCATACGTTCCATCTACACTCATAATTTATTATAGTTTTATATACCAAAAGTTTCTGCGTATTTTATTTTACATCTATGCTATTTTCGAGCAATTATTAACAATATGCTTTTTCAATGTTTGATTTATTAGTAACAATAGGACGTTAAATAATAGTTAGCTGTTACAAATTTTACCTAAATAAGATAATTAAAATCAAAAAAGCAGTAATTAGAACCTTCTAATTACTGCTTTTAAATATGTTTTTTCTTATTTAATTCTTTGGAGTTGCTGTATCGGTCTCTGGTTTTGCTTTTAAAGATAATATTGCTTTTTTACTTACGTACGCCAAGTTAAAGTTAGGCGCTTGTTTTATGGCTTCGTCTAGCATTAAAACAGCAGTGTCTATGTTTGCTTTTTTATCCTCATTAAACTTAATTAATGCTCTTAAATAAGTAAAGGCAGCTTTTAAAGGTACTTGATAAGGCTGTTGTGTTTCGTAGTATGTTTTTAACATGTCGTCTTTTGAGTTGTTAACACCAAAAGCACTATGTTTTCTAGCTTCTACTAGATTGCCTAGTTGTAAATTTAATTCAGCTAATTCGTATGCAATATTAGGACTTGGGTTTATTTTAAAGAGCGCCTCAAAGTGTGGTATTGCTAATTTAGCTTCTCCTAAAGACTTTAATGAAACTGCCTTGATTTCCTTGGCTAAATTAGAGTCTGTTGCATTGGGTTCGTAGCCTATAGTATTAATGGCTTGTATGTGTTTTCCTTCGTTTAAGTAAACATAAGCTAAAGTATCTTTTCTAGCTTGAGAAGGCGCAATAACATTTAAGTGTGTTAACGCATTAATAACACCTTGGGCATCACCTTGTGTTTTCATTTGTTTATAATAGGCTTCGTAATGCTTAGTTAATTCAGATTTATTTTGTGCAGTTACAAAATAGCAACTTGTTAAAAGCGCTAATACTAATAGTCGTTTCATTTGTTTTGTGTTTATGGTTTGCCAAAATAAAAAAAATATAGACTTAAACTCTTAAAACAATGCTAATTAATGTTAATAGACTGTTTTGTAATAATTGCATCGTTTAAAACAAACGGTTTTGGTATCATGTTTTCTTCCCGTTTTGGTATAGTGAATAAATTATTCTCTAGTAAATCGAAAGTAGCTTCATGTAGCTGTAATGATGTTTTTTGTGCAGCAGGAACACTAATGAATAGATCTAATGGTTCGTTATTTACAACATAATAGCTAAATAATCTATTATGCTCTCGTGTTTCGAAAACAAAATTAGAGTCTTTTGCTCTATAGGCTTTTACACCATTAATTTTAAAAGAATGAAAGACGTTTGTGGAATCTGAAAAGATTTCCATACGTTGAACCGCTCTTGTGGGCATTATACAGATATTAAAATACCTTTTGTTTCCTATAATAGTATCGTTAGAAATTTCAATTTTTGGTTTAGAAATAGTTTTTATAGGCGCTTTTGTTGCATAGGTAAATCCAGAAGCATACTTACTATTAAATATATTTTTATTTAAGTAAGAAGCTTCTTTTGGTGTATTTCCAATAAAGTTTTTAGTCCAAGTATCCAAAGTAGTATCGTAAGTTGCCCAAAGTGCTGTATTATCATCGTTATTTAAGATGTAAACTAAACTATTAGGTTTTGGTGTGTTTGCTGTAAATTTAGAGTTAAAATGTGCTTTAAAAAAGAAAAAGATTCCAAATAAAAAGAATAGGTAACTCCATCGTTTTTTATGTTTAAAAAAACCAAAAACGGGTAGTGTAAGTCCAAAAATTAAAACAACAAAAATTGCACTTACAAAAAGAATTTTTAATCCTAAACCTACAGGAAACATTTTAATGAGTGGTGTTATTATAAACAACACAGGAATACAAAGTAAGGTTAATAATATAATACTAGGTTTTTGTTGTTTTAGTAGCACAAAAAAGGCTAACAAAGCAAAAATTACAGGAATAATAAAAAAACTAGCACCTTTTAAATTAAAAGCTACCAGAGTGCAAATAATAAGCCATAATGTTATGGGAGCAACTAATAAACTTGCTGTGTTAAAAGGCTTGTATACTTTATGATAACAATAAAATATAATACCGAGACTTAATAATACAAAACACCATATATAACTGTGACCATTGTATGTAAAGCCATGTAGTAGCTCTTTGTAACCTGGGTATATAATATTAATTAATTTCCAGCTTAAAAAAACAAATAAGCCACAGCTTGTTAAAGTAGTTATAAATACATAAAAACCTTTAGAGACTTCTTGCCTTTTTAGTCTTTTATTTTTGAAACCATATATTAATAAGCCAATAAATGCAATAATAGTTAATACTAACATTGGAAAAATCCAATTGAAAGGATAAATTACTGTTCCAAAATAAGGAGCATTGAAATAGATATAATCTTCGGTACTTTTTAAGTTATTTAAATTTGCATCTGCAAAATAATGAAGCAAAGGCATTAAATACGAGCCTTGATGTTCTAGAGTGTTTCTATCTAAACGATCGTATGTGTCTAATGCTGTATGGTAATCGAAATGATCGTCTATAAAAGCAAAATTAAAACCATTAACATTTCCATCTTTTCTAAATACTGTTAAATCGGTATCATTAGGTAGCATTTTGTATATACTATAAGCTAAGGAGTTTGCTACTGGGTATTTAGGGTTTGCTTTAACAAAAGCTTTCATTAAATTAGCGTTGCCATTATTAGTCTCAATAAGCATATAACTTGGGCCACCGCTACCTCTAGCTTCAAAGTTAAGAACTAAACCAACATCTTTAGCCCATTCGTGTTGATTTACAAATAAATCGGCACCATTTAATCCTAGTTCTTCAGCATCAGAAATAAGTATAATAATATCATTTTTTGGTGTTTTTCCTTCTGCTAAATAAGCTCTAAGGCCTTCTAAAATGGTTACAACACCAGATCCAGCATCGCTTGCGCCTAATGAAGAGTGTGGATTACTATCATAGTGTGTTAATAGCATTAGTGCTTTGCCTTTTGTACTTCCTTTAATTCTAGCTAAAATGTTTTTTGCTTTAGTAAGGTTTCCCCATTGGCTTATAGTGTAACCTTCTTGTATTTGTGTTTTTAATCCTAGATTTTGTAATTGCTGTTCTATATAATTTCTTACATTTTTATGTTCAGCATTACCAACAAAATGAGGTGCTTTAGAAATTTCTGACAAATGTGTTAATGCACGAGCTGTAGAAAATTGTGTTTTACTAGTATTTATAGAAGAAATATGATCTGGTAAAAGCGCATCAAAACTTACATAAACAGAAAATATAATTAGTAATAATGCTATGCTTTTTTTAAACATTAGTTTGAGGTTTTATGGGAGTTATAAAAATAAGAAATTATTGATAGTTATTTGTGTTTAGGTTAAGTGTTTAAAAATGAGTAACTTTAGTTTTAAACTAAAAAAAGATATTATGGGTATTAAAAGTTTTCAAGGGGCAAGAAAAGGACAAGAGCAAAAAGCAGATAGTTCGCCTTTAAAAGTTAGTGATTATATGTCTAGAGATTTAATAACATTTAACCCAAATCAATCTGTAGAAGAGGTAATTAATATGCTAATAAAACATCGTATTTCTGGCGGACCGGTTGTTAATGATAAAAATGAATTGGTAGGTATAATCTCTGAAGGCGATTGTATAAAACAGATAAGCGAAAGCCGTTATTACAATATGCCAATGGAGCAAAATACAATTGAAAAGCATATGGTTAAAGATGTAGAAACCATAGATGGTAATTTAGATGTTTTTGATGCTGCTAATAAATTTTTAAAATCTAAACGTCGCCGATTTCCTATTGTAGAGAATGGAAAATTGGTTGGACAAATAAGTCAAAAAGATATTTTAAAAGCTGCTATGGAGTTAAAGGGACAAAATTGGAAATGATTTACAAGGTTTAATGTGTTTACAGTAAATCTGCTATGGCTGTGTTATGTTCTTTTTACTAAGGCATAAAAATCATCTTCTAAAGGGAGATAGCCTTGATCGTATACAAAATAATATATTTTACCAGCTTTAGTTGTATAAGTACTTGTAAAGTAATTAAAATCGAAACCGTGCTCTATTAATCTAGATTTAGTGGTTTTTGTTTTTTGGTTAGGGTTTAAAACTTCTAATATGCGCCAATTTTTACGGAGTCTATTGTTAATGTTTCTAATAAGGTTTTTACCATCTTTATTTAATTTGTTATTATGCGAGTTTCTGCAGTAGTCACTGCAAAACTTTTTATCTATTCTGCCTGCAATTTTCTCACCACATTCTGGGCATTTTCTTTCCATAGTTTTAGTTGTTTTTAATACTATACCAGCGTAGTTTTAGTTGTTCTTTTGGGTAATAAAAATCTTCTAGATAATCTAGACCTATTTTTAAAAGTGCTTTATGGGATGCTTCGTTACCTAATTCTGTAATACCATAAATAGTGTCTAGTTTTAAGGTGTTAAACCCGTAGTTAACTGATGCTATTCCAGATTCTGTTGCATAACCTTTGCCCCAGTATTTAGGAATTAGCCGGTAACCAACGTCGTAAAAATTTGTATGATTGTTAAAGGTATAATCATCTATAAAGCGTAGGCCAGACCAACCAATAAAATTACCACTTGCTTTTTCTATTACTGCTAACCTACATATACCGTGTTTTTTATATTTTGGTTTGCAATCTTGTATGTACTTGTAAGATTCGTCTTTGCTTTTTACAGGATTATTGCCTAAATATTTGTGTACTATTGGGTTAGAGTCCAACTCAAATAAACCATCGACATCGCTATCTATAAATTCGCGAAGAATTAATCGTTCTGTTTCTATACGAATCATTATAGTTTTCTCTTATAATTAAATTTAACTTCTTCTGTTGCTCCTTCTTCACTAATAACTACATAAAGATTAATTTCGTTATCGCTTATTTTTTCGAAGGTAAAGTTGTTAAAATAAGCACGATTAGATTCAATTTTTACTAATTTAAAAACCTCAGAGTCGTCTTTTTCTTCCCAGCCTTTAAAGTCCGGACCAAAATGTTTTAATTGAAGTAATAGTGTGCCATTAGTTTCGGTAATGGCTCCTAGCTCGTAAAATACAACTTTGCCATTATTAACTAGTTTAAAACTAAACATCATAGAATTTCCTAGGGGAGGACTCCATATTTCTTCGGTAATTCCTCCAAAGGCTTCCCCCATCCAATGTCCAGCTATCCATGATACGTCTTGTAGTGTTGCTTTTGGAGCGTTTTTGTTATTGTTATATTGTAAGGTGTTTTGGCTATTACAATAGCTTAGACTAAAGGAGAGTGCAAGAATTAATATAAGCTTCATTACTGTAGAGGTATTATTTTAATAATCTAAGATAATAAACTTAATATAATTGTAACAAACTTATAAGTTTAACAATAAGACCTGTAATAAGGGAATACAAGGTGAAGAGTTGCTTTATTGTTTAATAAACGCATAAAAAAAATCTAACCGACTTAGTCTACTTGAAGTCCCTACACTTAAGTGATTTATCGCCAGCTAGATTTTGGTTATCTTTAATCAATCAATTTATTGATTATAATAGCTTCTTTATATTATATGTTTTTTATAAAAAAAGCTAACTGGTTTGATATATTATTTTTGCTCCCATCAAAATAACTTTCAAAGCCAGTTAAGCTTCTTTTTACTATTATTCATTCTTTTTATTAATAACATTTATAAACTTGACCATGTCTATAATTTTATTATTGTAAAGATAAATTATTAACTTTTAATACCTATAAGGAAAATCCTTAGTATTAATAAGGAAAAACATTTTTTTTACTTTAATACTTCTTCATACCTGTTTAGGGTTCTGCTAAAATAGCTATCTATTAGTCCTTTACCTTTATATTTTTTAAGTATTTCTTGTTTAGATTTTATACAAACCTCGTTGTAAGATCGCTCTTGTCCACCAAAATCCCATTGTGCTCCTAATAATGTCATTTTATATATAGAATTGTTAGGCTCTAGGTGGTTTGCTTTTTCTAACAGTTGTATTCCTTTTTTTTCATATTTATTACAATTACCAAATATGTATGGCATGATTGATATAGTATAGCCTGTAATAAAATTAAACTCTGGTATGTTTTTAAATAGTTTTAGCCCTTTTTTAAACTCTATAACTAGTGTTCTGCGTAAATTTATATCTATAGTAAATTGGCCATCTACAACATCTAGCATATACCATAAAAAGAAATAATAGTGTTTCCAGAGTTTGAAATCTTGTTTTTTTTCATTTAGTAAAATATTATAACTATGGTAGGCTTCGTTATATAATTGTTTTTCCTCTAATTCTAATATGTCTTCTAATTTCATAATGTTTGGGGTATTATAACTTAGTTAAAAAATAGTGACGCAATGATTTTTTGCTGTGGGAGGAAATTCCTAGTATTCAAGGAGTAACTAAGTTATATAAAAAAGAAGAGATATTGCTAAGGCTTTTCCTTATAATTGCTAAGGAAACTTGCTTAATATTTAAATAAAACCTTTTTGTTTTGCTATTTCTACTAAGGTTTTATCATCCATTTTAGCAATATTAAAAGAAACTTTTAATTGTCGTTTACGTCTTTCTAGACCGCCAATAGATAATGGAATTACATTTGGTAGGTCTCCCATTTTTGTTCCTATAGATAATTCGTATAGTAATTGCCTATCTATTTTGTCTAATATAAAATCGTTAGTAACTTGTTTACGTAATAGTTGTAATATCGTTTTACTGTAATGTGGTGGCTTTTCTATTACGGTTATTATGGCTTCTACCAATTCATCTGAAGAGATATCATTTTTTATTAAAAAGCCATCTGGGTTTATACTTTTTAATATGTTATTAAGTCTATAATTATCGTTGTAAGTAGTTGCCACAATAATTTTAGATTTTGGGGTAATACGTCTTATTTCTAGACCTAGGTCTTCTCCAGACAGTAACAAACCATTACTAGATTTAGGAAGTTTAATATCTAGAAATATAATGTTAAAAATTTTGTTATCATTTGTGTTTTTAAGCTCATAAATAGCTGTATCGATATCGTTTGCTACTTTAATATTAAAATTATAAGTTTCTTCTGTTTTACTTATTTTTAACATTGCACTTTTGTAGGCATCTGCAATTATAGGGTGGTCGTCTATAATTAATACATTAATCGGTTTCATTGGTTTTAGTCTTAAAAGGAATTAATACAGTGGTTTTGGTACCTTTGTTTTTTTGGGAGACTAAAGAATAGGTGCCGTTTATTGTTTTTACTCTAGAGTTTATATTAGAAATTCCAATCCCTTTACTTATTTTTTTATTATTAAATCCTACGCCATTGTCTTCAATAGTAAAGTTAAGATTTTCATTTGTATAACCCAAAGTAATATTTACATCTGTCGCTTTTGCGTGTTTAATAATATTTAAAAGAGATTCTTGTATAATACGATAGGAGTTTATTTTTATAACATCGCTACTTTCATTCCAATACTCTTCATCTATAGTTGTAATATTATATTTAAAATTTCCTGCAATACTTTGTTCTTCTACTAAGGCTTTAATAAGTGTAATGTAGTCTTGTTTAGAGAGTAAAACATCATTTTTTAGTTCGTGAGAAATGGCTCTAATTTCTCGTTCTATTTTATGTAGCTCATCAATGTATGTTTGTTGTTTGGCTTTGTCTTCTGGCTCTCCATGAAGGTTAAGGAATCCTAACCCCATTCTTGTTCCAAAAATTTTGCCTAAAACGCCATCGTGTAATTCTTCAGATATTCTATTGCGTTCTTTTAATCGACCTTCTTCTAGCTTTGACTGTTGTTTAAGCATTAATTTATAAACATCTTCATTTGCTTGCTTTTTCTGGGTTTCTAATATTAACTCTCTGTTTTTAGCACGTTCAGATCTAATAAATAGTAATAATATGAGTATAAATATTACTGCAATTGATGTAATTAGAATTATGGTGTTTTGTGATGATAGTTTTTCGGATCTATAAATATAATTATCTGTCTCAAAACGTATACGAGCAAATTTGTTTTTTATTTTGTGTTCTTGCTTTTCTAGCCTTTCGTTAAGCGAAACATATTCATTTAAATAACTAGAAGCATTTTTTGTATCTACCTTAGATAATAAAAGTAAGGAAGATAGGATGTCTCTATTGTTTTCAATATTAAAAGCCAAAGTATTGGCTTCTTTGGCATAAGTAATTGCTTTTGCTGTGTCTTGTGCTTTTATATAATACTCTGCTAAATGCAGTTTATTTATTACTATACCTGAAAAATCTTCTACTTTATTTCTAATACTTAATGCTTTTTCAAAGTCTTTTTTTATGTTTAGAGTATCTTTCTTTAAAAGTTTTGTATAGGCTAAATTATCAATGATTTTGGCGTATAATTTAGGGTTTATTGTAGATAGATCTTTTAATTCTAGTACACGCTCTAAATACTCAATAGCTTTATCGTAATTTTCTTGTTTTCGATAGGTTAGTGCAAGGTCGTTTAAAGCGCCTTCTTTTATATTGCCTTTTTTGTTTTTAACACGCTTTAAATAGTCTAAAGCAATATTGTGATAATTAATAGAGTTTTCGTAATCTTCTAATTCTTTATAAATGGTGCCTAAAAGCTTATAGCAATTATAAAGAGATAAATTTTTATCTAGAGGCTCAAATTTTGAAATAGCTTCAAAAAGTTTATTTTCGCTACTTACATAATCTTCAAATCGACTTTGTACAAAGGCCATATTAAACAACATTTTTCCAGAAAAATAATCGTTGTTTATTGCTTCGTAAGATTTGTAGGCTTGGTAATAATGGTAATAAGAAGAGTCGAATACTTCTTTTTTAGCGTAATAGGTACCATAATTCCAATGTGTTTCGGCTATTCCAGAAGTGTCTTTTAATTTTAAAGAGGATTTATAGGCTTTTTTGTTAGCTTCTATAAAACTAATAGAGTCCTCTCCTAAAGAAATCTCGTAAGCCTCATCTAATAAACGCTTGTTTCTAATAGAGTCGTTTTCTATTATTACTGTCTCTGTTACTGGCTCTTTATTATCAGAACAATTGTATAACACAATTAGTGTTATAAAAATGAAACAATATTTAGTAATATGTAGTTTTAAGTTTAAGATTATAGCGGGTAATTATTTGTGGTTTAACAAAGCTAAAAAAAAAAGCCTTAAACTTAGGCTTAAGGCTTTTTTTAACTATAAAAAATAGTTTTATTCTCCGTTTGGGTCTCTATCGTCATCAACTTCAGAGGAATCATCACCTCCAGTAGCTAACTCGATATTTTGTGAGTTATCTTCATTAACGTCTTCTACTGAGCAAGAGAAAAATAATGAAGCAAAAAGTAGTAACGCGAGTATTTTTGTTGAGGTTTTCATAGTATAAGTTTTAGATTGTTTAAATTAGTTAGTTACTCCAAAAATTTGGAGTGGCTTTGTTGGGTTTGTTTGTTTAATGTTTGGTTTAGAAGCTTCTTATACTACAAATGTAGTAGGATATAAAGGATTGAACTAGAAAACAATACTGGCTTTAGTGAACGCCTAGAGTATAGTAGTAAACAACACCTCTACGCTAGTGAAATGCTTTTTTTTAAGGTTTTACTAATTTTAAATGTGCTTTTCTAAGGCGATAATTTTATTTGATAAATTAGAGTAGTTTTTTTATAAAAACTACAAGTAGAACTTTTAATTTGGAGAAAATAAACTAGATAAGGATTCTTTTATAAATTCAATATTATGAATATAAGTTTTGGTAAAAGGAATTTTATGAGAGGTTCGGTCTACCGTACATTTAAGTTTGCTATAGTTAATTCTAGAGACATAATCTTTATTTACTATATAGCTTTTATGAATTCTTAAAAAATTATTAGGTAAAGAATTTTCAAAAATTTTTAAGGTCTTGTACGCACTTATAATTTTACCATCATTAATGTAAAAATCTGTTGTATTGTTATCTGCTTTAAGAAACATAATTTCATCAATATTAATATATTGATAATCGTTATAAGATTTTAAGCACAACATTTTATTACAAGAGACAGCGTGATTTTTTTTATATTTTAATATAAATTTCCTTAAATCTAATTCTAAAAGAGGTTTTACTAAATAGTCTAAGAAATTATGCTTAATAGCTTGATATGCGAAATCTTTGGTAGTAGAAATACCTACAAAATGAGGAATAGTTTCTAAATAGTTATTTAACTCTGTTACAAACTGAAAAGAATTGTCTAAAACATTATCTAAATTTAAAAAAACAATGTCTGGTTTGCGTTTTAAAATAGTATTCATGGCTTCTTCATAATTTGAAGAGTTTCCTAAAGAATGAAACGTAGAATAATCTGCCATAACATTGCTAATGTTTTGAACTAGATCGTTTTCATTATCTATTATATAATAACTATTCAAAAAATGTAGGGTTTAAAAAAATAAAGGTAAAAAGATTAACTAAAAAAGTGCTAAGGATAATCCTTAGGATTGCTAAGGATTATCCTTCTAATTAATCGAATTTAAGCGACTACAAATGTTTACAAACGAAATTAAATGTGTGTTAACCGAATAGTATTTGGTTGTTGTTTCATATTTGCAGTGTTGAATCCATGAAGGTTCAATAGTATTAACTGTTAAACAATTAAAATATAGAAATTATGAACACACTTAGAAACAAAGTACAGTTGATTGGTAACTTAGGTAATGATCCAGAAATTATTAATCTAGAATCGGGTAAAATATTAGCAAAATTTGCTTTAGCTACTAATGAGAGCTATAAAAATGCTACAGGAGAAAAGGTTGTTGATACCCAATGGCATAACATTGTCGCTTTCGGTAAAGTAGCTGAGATTATTGAAAAGTACGTTGCAAAAGGAAAGGAAATAGCTATTGAAGGCAAGTTAACAACGCGTACCTGGGAAGATAAAGATGGTATGAAGCGTTACACTACAGAAGTGGTGTGTAATGAACTGTTAATGTTAGGAAAATAATAGAACAACAATTTTTTTGATAATTATAAAAGAGGGTGTTATTATAGAGTGCCCCCAAAATGTTAGACACAATTTGGGGGTATTTTATGTCTAGAAAATTAAAATACACATTTGAATTTAAGAAAGAATGTATCGACTTAATCATTAGGAATCACCAAACATGTTTAAGTGTTAGTAAAGAAAAAGGGTTACACAAATCAATACTTGAACGTTGGTTAATGAGATATAAGGCCTATGGCTATGTTGGTTTGTTACCAAAGAAAAACAATAGTTATTCTGTAGCTTTTAAACTCAAGGTCTTAAATCATATTACCAAAGACCATCTTTCCGTAAGGCAAGCCTGCATAGTGTATGATATTGGTAGCGAATCGGTTATTTTAAATTGGAGAAGACGTTATAAATCATTAGGTTTAGAAGGGTTAAAAGATAAGCCTAAAGGCAGGCGTAGTCCAATGAGCAAGAGTAAGATTCCAAATAAAAAATCGAGACCTCTTACCAGAGAGGAAGAGTTACTTATAGAGAATAAATCTTTAAAAGCCGAACTTGCTTTGCTAAAAAAGCTACATGCCTTAGCTCAAGCCCGAGGGAAAAATCGATAGTCATTGATGAGCTAAGGCATGAACACGATTTATCATTGTTGTTAAATCATATGAAAATGGCGAGAAATAGTTTTTATTATCACTTAAAAGAAAATAAGAAACCTGATAAATATAAAGCTATTAAAGTATCTATATCTAAAATTTACCATAAGCACAAAGGCAGATATGGCTATAGAAGAATAACACTGGAATTAAAAAATCAAGGGGTTTTAATCAATCACAAAACTGTTTTAAGATTAATGAAATCTATGGGGCTAAAATCTTTAGTAAGAGAAAAGAAATACCGTTCATATAGAGGAAAACAAGGGAAAATAGCTCCTAACATTCTTCAGAGAGAATTTAAAACTGATTTTCCAGACCAAAAATGGGCAACGGATATTACAGAATTTAAGGTCAATGGTGAAAAATTGTATTTATCCCCAATCATAGATTTATGTAGTAGAGAGATAATTAGTTATCAACTATCTAAAATCCCCAATTTTAAACAAATCATCCAGATGCTTAAAAAAGCTTTTAAAAAACACAATACAAATGAAATATTGATGCATTCTGACCAAGGTTGGCAATATCAAATGAAAGAATATCAAAAATTATTGGAGGAAAATAACATAAAACAAAGTATGTCCAGAAAAGGGAACTGCCTAGACAATGCTATTATTGAAAACTTTTTTGGTACTCTAAAATCTGAATTATTTTACTTGAAAAAATATAATTGCATCAAAATACTAGAAAAGGAAATTAAACAATATATTAGTTACTATAATAACGAACGAATTTCGTTGGCTTTAAATGGAATGAGCCCGATACAATATCGAGCTCATTTATCTAAAATTTAATATTAATCAGTCCAACTTTTGGGGTGCAGTCCATTAGCACCCTCTTTTATTTTTATATATTAACATGTAATACTGTAAATTAAATTTTGTTTTTTT
The DNA here is from genome assembly GCF_053601635.1 of Pontimicrobium sp. MEBiC01747. Classification (NCBI taxonomy): domain Bacteria; kingdom Pseudomonadati; phylum Bacteroidota; class Flavobacteriia; order Flavobacteriales; family Flavobacteriaceae; genus Pontimicrobium; species Pontimicrobium sp. MEBiC01747. The sequence continues at coordinate 9,457 of NZ_JBSHNS010000613.1, read as the reverse complement.
ACAAAAAAGAATAGAATGGATGATTTTTTAATTGGTATTGGTAAGCGCATAAAGTCAATTCGAAAAAAACAAGGTATAACTATTAGTGATTTAGCTAGAGATGCTGGAGTTAGTAATGGGTTAATATCTAGAATAGAAAATGGAAGAACAATTCCTTCTTTACCTGTTTTATTAGGCCTTATAAATGCTTTAAGTATAGATACAAGTACCTTTTTTGAAGCTGTAGAGAAAAAAACAGGCGCTAAGTTTATACATGTAAAAAAAGAAGAGCAGCAATTTATAGAAAAAGAAATTGAAGCAGAGGGTTTTACATATCATCAAATATTTGGTAAAAGTTTAAATGCTATAGGTTTTGAGGCTGTTTTACTTACTGTTTCACCAAACTCTAAAAGAGATAAAATTATTACAGATGCATGGGAGTTTAAATATGTTATTAGTGGAGAATGCACATATATAATAGATAACGAAGAAGTGTTAGTAAAAGCTGGAGATTCTATTTATTTTAATGGACGTTTACCGCATGTTCCAGAAAATAGAAGCACCACGGATTGCGTGATGCTTGTATTATATTTTTACTCAGATTAATTTAATAAACCAGGCCAAGTAGTATTATTAACAGGCTTAGGGTATCCCGAAACTGCACTATCTGTAAGTTTATTGTATTTTATATAGGTGTTATTACTTAAAAACAAATAAAAGTATTGTGAGTTCCAATCTACAGCAGCAGTAATCATATTGGCATAATTTTCCACACCAGGCCAAGTACTATTGTTAATAGCTTTTGGGTAACCACTGTCTACACTGTCGTTAGAAAGGTTATAACGGACATAAGTACCATCATTTAAGAAAAAGTAGGCCTTACTATTATTCCATTTAAAAGCAGCGACTATTTTATTTCCATAGTTTTCTAACCCAGGCCATGTAGAATTATCTATATTAAGTGGGTATCCAGAATCCATACTATCGTTATCCATATCATAACGAATATACGTACCATTATTTAAGAAAAAATACCCTTTATCGTTGCTCCCTTTAAAAGCAGCAGTTATTAAATTTTTATAGTCGTTTAAACCAGGCCAGTTATTACTATTTATTGCTAGCGGATATCCAGCATCTGTTTGGTCTGTAGCTTTATTATATCTTAAATAGTTTAAATCGTTTCTAAAAAAATAAGCTCTAATATCTAAAGCATCATTCCAATCTAAAGCTGCTATAATATTTGAGTTATTAAATTGTACAGAGCCTATTTGGTTATTTATTTCAATAGTATAGTTTATTGTTCCAGAAATAGTAGAGGCATTAGTATCGTTATAAGTACCTTGGTTAGCGCTTACAGTTGCTATAAGTTCATTATTTCTGTATATGTTGGCAGATTCACTACCATTATATAACCAAAAAAGCTTGTTGTTTTCATCTAACATTACTTTTCTTGGACCAACAGTATTTATTAAAGAAGTGGAGTTAAATTTAAACTCGGGTTTAATAGGTACACTCAAATAGGTTAATATTGTAGGGACAATGGCTGTTTGTGCTGGAATTTTATATAAGCCATTAAAACCTGTATTTGGCACAGAATTGGCAGTTTCGTTAAATTCTTCATTGCCGGTTTTATTCATGGCAATAAAAATATTTTTTTCTGATAAGGTTTGGTCTCCATGAGAGTATCCGCCATTAGGGCTTCTTCCATGATCTGTAGTTACAATAATTAACCAGTCTTCATTTAATGTTTGCTCTCTTAATTCAATAGCATCCATTATACTACCTAATCTAGTATCTGCTTTAACAATACTATTGTTATAATTAGTACCAAAACCAGAACTATGCCCAACACCATCTACTTCGTCTAAATGAACAAAGAGGAAATCGGGGTTATTAGTATTTAAATCGTTTAAAGCTCGTGTTACAGCATTATCATCATTGCCTCCATCGTATCTATTATCTACAAAATTCATTTGCTCTGTAAAGAAATCATGAATAGGAGACCAAGTTGCAATACTACTTGTTTTTAAGCTAGGGTTATATTCTTTTATGTATTGAAAAACACTTTTAGCTTGGGATCTATTAGATGTGCTATTATCTGAAACTCCATGTTTGTTAAGCCAAACACCTGTTAATATTGTTGTCCACCCTGGGCCGCTCTTCGTTTTTTGTTCAGATGCTGTTCCTGTAATGCCAGCACTGTACGCTCGTACTATATTTAGCTTATCTATATTAGGTGTATTTACTCCTGCAATTTTTTCAAATTGTAGGCCATCAATACCAACTAATAAAACTTTTCTTTTTTTGTTAGATTTTAGTGTTTGAGGAGTGTTATTTACTTCGTCTGTATTATTTGAAATGTCTGGTTTTTCGCAACCGAGAAAAATTAATAATAGGTAAACAATTAATGCGTTGATAGTTTTTGTTTTCATTATTTTAATATTTGTAAATTAATAATTAAAATTAAATCATTTTATTTACAAATATTAAAATAACGACTATTGGTAATCATTTTGTAAAACTCATAACATTAAAATTAGTATTACTTTAAGTATGCATAACAGTTAGTTAATGTTTGTTTTATTATCTAACTATTATTAAATAACTGTTCTTAATGTTGCTAAAGATTCTAAAATATAGGTTGGATTCATCTGCATTAATTGTTCTTTTGTTTGCGCGCCAGATAAAACGCCTATTGTAATACCGCAATTAGCATTTTTACCTTCTTCTATATCTATGGCAGAATCTCCTGCTTTTAATACTTGCAAAGGATTATCTATATTAAAATGATGCATTGCTTTTAAAATCATATCTGGGTGTGGTCTTCCTTTATCTACATCATCGGCAGTAATTAATAAATCATAATGAGTGCCTAGGTTCCACTTTAATTTTTGTAGTAAATTATTAGCTACTATACTATTATACCCTGTATTTAAAACAACTTTTATGTCTTCGGTTTTTAATTTTAACAAAACATCTTCTACACCTTTTACGGGAGAGACCTCCAGGGTATTGTAGGCTTGTTCTAATAGTGTTTTAAAATCACTAAAAATAGCTTCTACATTAACGTCTGTATTTAAATTTATAGTGTTTACAATATCTTTTATGGCTTGAAACTTTTCCTTTCCAGCTCCAATTTCTAATACTTTATCTAACGATATATCTATACCATAATTAGTAATTGCTTTTTGTAATGTTTTGTAAACAACATTATGCTCATTAACTGTAGTTCCTGCCATATCAAGCACTACCATTTTTATTGTATTCATTTATTGTATTTTAGTTTAAAATTTTATTTAAGCTCTCTGCAGAGAAGCCAGCACTACCAGTCATACCTTTTCCTCCTATTCCCGTTACAATACGTACATTGGGGCTTACTTGGTGTTCAAAAATATCTTTGGTTTTACATTGGCTGTAAAATCCTGCCCAACGATTTTGTATTTTATAAGTAGGAAGATTAATAATTTTTTTAGCTTCTTTTATCATAAAATCATCAATTTCCATATTTAAATTATAGTCTAGATCATCGCTATTTTTTGCATCTGCATACTCATGAGAATCTCCAATAATTACAGAGCCATCTGTAGCTTGTTTAAATAGAATATGTATTCCAAATTGTTTTTCGAAGCTATCGGCAAGTTCTTTTGCTTTAACAGTTTTCCATGAAGCACACTCTTCAAATGCCTCATAACGTCTAATGGTTAATCCTGTTAAAATAGAACCATTAAGTTTATAATTATGTTGAGGTTTTGTTTGCATCATTTGTAGTTTAGAAACTACTAAATCACTTTTGTTATAAACTTCTGGGTATAAGGATTTAAAATCGTTTCCACTACAAATAACTGTTTTAGAGGATTTATAGACTTGTCCACCTGAAGTTATTGTTTCTACATAACCATTAGCTTCTTGAGTATTTATTACTGTAGTATTAGATAAATAGTTTAACTTGAAGTTTTCAATCATGTATTCTCGTAATTTATGAATCATAACTGTTGGTTCTACTGTAACTTCTTGAGGGAAAAATAAGCCAGCATTACAGTAATCTGCCTTTAATCCATTATACTTTTCTAAACATTGTTGTTTGGTTAGTAAATGAGACTCATAATCGTTTGCTTTATTAATTTGATGCAATTCTTCAATTAATTGAACTTCTTCTTCGTTTGAAGCAACATATATGGTTCCGTTTTGTCTAATACTAATATCAAATTGGTTTTGAATAGTATTATATATGTTTAAACTTGTTCTTCCGTAGTTTTGCCATTTGGTATTCATGCCAGAAGGTACTACTTGTCCAAAATTACGTACTGTAGCGCCTTGAGGTTTAGAGTTTTTTTCAATCATTAAAACAGATAATCCAAGGTTTAAAGCATGGTAGGCATGGAAGGAACCTAACGCGCCTCCTCCAATTATAATTAGGTCGTATATTTTATTGTTCATATGCTAATAGTATTGTTGTTGGTGTTTTTTTACGATATTTTTTTTTAAAAAAGTAATAAGAAGATATTGCTATAGTTATACATAATAATGAGATAACATATATTAAATAGGTGAAAAATGATAAGTAAGACATTTTATCGTCTCCAAAGTTTTTATATAATAGAATTAAGATGCTTCCAAGGTACCCAAAGGCATCAGCAATGTAAATTAAGAACCCCACATTACCGTTAATTTTAAAAGTAGCTATCATACGATCAAAAAACATACCTTGAAAAGGAAGGTAGCTTAAATACATACCAAAACCAGATAAAATCATCCACATAACAGGAGACATTATTTGTAGTTGAAAGGTTAGAGTAGACAGGCCAATAATGACACCTCCTAACAAAATGGCTATATGGTAATATTTAAAAGCTTTAAAGTTTTTTGAAACAGAACCTATTAAAGCCATAATAATTAAGACACATATAGCTATAGGTATTTCAGATAAAGAATAGATGCTTACACTATCTGTATAGCCTAAATCATCCCAAATTTCACGAGCAAAATTGTCTCTAAAATCTCGTATCCCTGTTATAAAAATATAAAATATAATAATTAAGGTTAGTGGAAATGCAAACTCTTTATAAAGTTGTATGCGTTGTTTTTTGTTAAGGGGTTTTCTTGTTGTACGACTTTCTTGATCTTTTTTTGTTGGGTTTGGTAAACACTCTAATAAAAAGGCAAATAGAAGTAGGGGAAGAATAAAAAATAAACCAGTAATAAAAGGCATCCATTGTTGAGAGAAATGAAGCGTATCGAGAACATATTTACCAACAGATTTTACTATTCCAGACGACATAATAAAGCTAGAGCATAATACTACTGCTATAATTTCGCTTGTTTTTCTACCTTCTAAATAAGAAAAGACTATACCCCAAACCATACCTAAAGGAATACCGTTTAGAAATAAAAAACTAATATTATAAGGCGCTGGTATTACTGCAAAACCAAGCAAGGCTAATTCTGCTAAAAGAATAAAACCAATAAGATAGTGAATACGTTTATTGGCTTTCATTTCTGCAATGATTTTTATTCCTAAAAACTTAGAAAGTGTGTAACCTAGAACTTGAGCAATTATTAATAAAATTTTATAATCTATTCCCCAAAAACTTAAACCTTCGTATGTTGCTACGGTAAAGGGTTTCCTAAAAGCATACATGCAAAAATAGGTGCCAAAGGCTGCTATTGAAGCTTGTATTATAAACGTGAAATGGTTTGTTTTAATTTTTTGCATTTAAATAGTAAAACAGCTCTCCTTTTACAGAGAGCTATTAATAAACAACTTTAATTAAAAAAGACTAATTTGTGTTAAAGGTTGTATTTAATACCAAAACTTCCTTTTACACCGTAATATTCAACTTGTTTTGGTCTTGCTGTATCGTTTTCGCCATAGTGATAAATTAAAGGTTCGTTTAAAATGTTATTAACATCTAAAAACAGCGAAAATCTTTTATTTAATTGTAATGAAGCAGATAAATCTAGAGTAGAATATTTGCCATAATACTCATCGTTTATATCTTGGTTTCCAAAATCTACAATGTACTTGCCTTTATGGTTAAATGCAGCTCTTATATTTAATTTATCATCTTCATAATATAGTTGAGCATTATATAGTTTTTTGGCTTGATAAGGTGTGTTAATTTCACGATCGTTTCCGTTAATATCTCCATTAGGAATCGTCATTTTAGAATCCATAAATGTTGCGTTAGTTTGTACACCTAATTTGCTTAAAAACCCTTTTTTAGCAAAGATGTCGAAACGAATATTTGCTCCTAATTCTAACCCAGCAATGTAGGCTTCTCCACCGTTTTCTGGCCTTTTAGTTTCTATAGTATTTATAAAGGAGGTAGATGAAAAGACAGGATCTTTTAGCTTTTTATAAAATACTCCAGCATTAAAGATACCTACGTTTGAAAAATAATGTTCAAAAAGAAGATCACCATTCCATGAAAATGTTGGGTTTAAGTTGGGGTTACCACCTTGAGCCTCATTGTCTGCTTCACTAAAAGATACACCTGGAGAAATATCTCCAAAATTTGGCCTTGCAAATGTTCTTGTAATTGCAGCACGCAAATTACTTTTATCTGTAAGCTTCATTTTTACATGTAACATGGGTAAGAAAGCATGATATGATTTTTTGTTATTTACTCTATTAAGTTGTTCGTTGTCCTCATCATAAGAAAAGCCTTTTACATCAGTTTTAGTAACCTCTAACCTCGCGCCACCAACAATTGTAAGTTTTTCAGATGGTTTAATAGTAGCCATTCCGTAGGCAGCATATTGCTTTTCATTTACTGTAAAGTTTCTAGATAATCCTCCGCCAGAAGCTAAAGCATCTGAATCTCCTGGGATAAAAGAAAAACCACCTTGATTTAAGTTATAAAACTCACTCATTCCAGCTGTAGATAAAACCTGATTAAAAGCGTTAGAGGCGTTACCAGTAAGTTCTTTTAGGAAATCTGACTTGCCTGGTTGTTCAATTAAATATTGAGATAAATCATTTAAAGTTACATCTTGATTAAACGTGTAAAAATAATCTCCATATTCTGCAATACGTTCTTTATCTCTGTATTTTCCTCCAAATTTTAAAGAAAATATATCATTTACATCATGTTTATAATTTATAGATAATACAACTTTATCTTTTTCATTTACATATACTTTATAAAAATTTAATCCGTCTGAAGCTAATGATTGTTGTGCAGGATCTAGCTTAAAATTAGAGTCTGAAAAGACATTAAAAATAGATTCGGGATTGTTAAAGTCTAAAGGTCCTCCATCCGCTTTCCAATATGCTCTGTGGTCATCTGCTCCATCTGGCCTAGATATAGCATAAGCTGGTTTAATGCCAACACCAGATTGATTAAATTTTAAAACAAAATAACTGTTGTCTTCTGCATTTGGTATGTTTCCGTATCTAAACTCATTTTCGTAAGTTCCAATGTTCCAATCTAAGGTGCCAGAACCATTAGCCAATTTATGTTCTCCTCCAAAATCGAAAGCGGTTAATTCGGTTATTAATTCGTTGTTAATATTTTGTAGCTCAATACGAGTTGTATTATTTGCTTCATCAAACTTATCAAAACGAATTCTATGCTTATAATGAGTTTCTTCATCTACTAATGTGCCATATACTCCTTTAAAATTTAAAGTATTGTTAGCGTTTAATTTGTAGTCTAAAGCAGTATTAATTCCTGTTGTTTCTCTTTGCCCTGTATAATCTCTTAATTCTAACCTAAAAACGCCTTGGTCTCCTTTTCTTCGTGCTTCAAAATTGTCTGTTGCCCAATTTCGATTCCAATGAGATATATTTACTAAAAAACCAAGTTTTCCATTTTCCGAACGGTTTCCGTATGTAAAAGAGCCATTATAGTTTGCTTTTTCTGCTTTTACATTTGTTCCTGTACCTATGGTTACCGATAATGTTTCTTTAGTGGGAGGAGTTTGAGTTATAAAGTTAACCGAACCACCAATGCCATCTCCTTCCATGTCTGGAGTTATTGCTTTTGCGGCTTGAACATAAGCAATCATTTCAGATGGGAAAAAATCGAAAGCTGTTGCACGTGTCGTTGTTTCCTCTTCTGCGGTAGGCAATCTATTACCGTTTATTGTTGTAGAAGACCAGAAAGGAGGTAAACCTCTTACAGATACAAAACGTCCTTCTCCTTGATCTCTTTCAATAGAGACTCCTTGTATTCTTTGTACAGTTTCGGCAGCATTTCTGTCTGGTAGTTTTCCAATACCGTCTGCAGCGATTACATTTAAAATCGCTAAAGATTTTTTCTGGATATTTAATGCTCTAGCTTCGCTATTTCGTTTTGTTCCTGTTTGTAAAACAATTTCGTTTAACTGTTCAGATGAAGGTGTTAAATTTATTATTCCTAAATCTGTATTTTCGTTGTCTTTAATAGTAACTTCAATACTCTTTTTATTAAATCCTATATAGGAAACCTCAATGGTGATTACACCAGATGGTAAATTGTTTAGTGTAAATTTACCATCAAAATCTGTTGAGGTGCCTTTTATTGTATTAGGAATTAATACAGAAGCTCCAGGTAAAGGGAAACTAGAATCACTAACTGTACCAGTTAGCGTTCCATTTTGAGCAGTTATTTTATAAAATATACCTAAAGTTATTAAAAATAATAACAGTGTTCTTTTAGTGTTCATTATAATTTATTTACAATTATTAAAAATTACAACGCAAATAAATATATTGTTTTACTATTTGTAAAAATTTAGATGTTAAGAATAAATTATGAAAAGAACTCTAAAATGTAAGGTGAATGTTAAGAATGTTAATTTTTTATTTAAACTAGTTTAATTATTACAATATGGATATGATTATACTAGAGGTTTTCTGTTGGTTTTATAAAATTACTTGGATTTTCTCGTGCTATTTTATCGAATTCTTCATTTGATAAGTTACTTAATGTTTTAGATACCAGACCTTTCTCTGATGCATGGTTACGTACTACAAAAAAGTCGGTTCCAAATAATACTTTGTCACCTAAGTTTGGGTGATTAATGGTTTCTTTTAATAACGGAAAAATGGCTTCATTATATAAAATATAACTAATGTCTGCATAGACATTTTTGTGTTGCAGCATCATACTGCATATAATGGAATACCAATCCACGTGTTTCCAGCAATCTTCTAGTTTTTTCCAGCTAATCTCTGTTTCATCTTTATTTTTAGTATTAATAAAGTCAATACCAGCCTCAGGATTTGTTTTTAGTTTTGCGGTATAATTATACCTGTCAGACTCTAAATATTTACACCATTGATCTTCTCCCCCAAAATGTGCAAGGCATAATTTTAAATGCGATAAATCCCATTTTAGTTTAGTATTACTGTTTGTATAACCAAAAAGGTCTTTAGTTTTTTGCGAACACTTGCCAACCCAAACTCTTAACAGTTCTTCTTTTAGTAGTACTAAATAATTTAAAGGATGTGTAAAATTTAAAGAGAAATCTATGTTTTTTAACTGAGGTAGTA
>NZ_JBSHNS010000612.1:0-8352 GCF_053601635.1 Pontimicrobium sp. MEBiC01747 | reverse complement strand
ATATAATTGATGCAAATCTAAGTGATTAAAACAATAATTGCATAATAATTGAAGTGCTTCGCTTCCAAATCCCTTTTTTCTGTTTTTAGAAGCTTTTATTAAAACACCTATTCCTGCTCTTCTGTTTTTTATATCAAAATCAAAAACATCTATCATCCCCAATGCTTCATCTTCGTAATTAGAAATAACCAATCGCAATTGTTTTACTTCGTATATATCTTTATGGGCGTGCTCTAGATATTGTTTTATTAAAAACTTTGAATAGGGTGTAATTGTACTACTTATTTCCCAAATAGACTCGTCGTTTTCTATACAATGTATAAAATCTAAATCTTCTGGCTCTAAAGCTCTAAGGTATATATGTTCTCCTTTTAGCGTTATCATTATATTTCACCTTTAAACACCTGATGAGCTGGCCCTTGTAGCCATATATTTTTATAACCTTCTCCTTCGGTTTCAAAAGAAACTTTTAAAACACCTCCTTCTACATTTAGTGTTACTTCATTTGCTGTTGTCAGGCCATTGTTATGCATAGCCAATGCAACTGCTGTTACACCTGTTCCACAAGATAATGTTTCATCTTCTACGCCTCTTTCATAAGTACGAACCCCAAAAGTATTTTCTGTTACGTGTTCTACAAAATTAACATTACTTCCAGCTTTATTATAGGGTGCCCCATAACGTATTCTAGCACCTTCCTCTTTTACATTAAACTGTTTTAAGTTACTAACGATTTCTACATGATGAGGAGATCCTGTGTTTAAAAACGCATGAGTGTTATACTTTTCTACTGTATTTACATCTTGCATTTGTAATTTCACATAATTGTTAGTTATAGTGGCATGATGCAAACCATCTATAGCACTAAATGTTGTTTTTTCTTCTATAATATTAAGGAATTTTGCAAACGCTACAATACAACGTCCTCCATTTCCACACATACTACTCTCATTACCATCTGCATTAAAATAAACCATTTTAAAATCTGTAGTGTCATCCTCTTCTAATAGGATTAAACCGTCAGCTCCTATGCCAAAACGTCTATCGCATAGAAAAGCAATATGTTTGGCATCTTTTTTGTCAAATACTTGTTGTCTGTTATCAATAAACACGAAGTCATTTCCTGTGCCCTGATACTTATAAAAGGTATGTGTCATTTAATTAAAATAATTACGACAAATATACTGTTTTAGAAATTTATTGGAGCTGTTAAATACGCGTTAAAATTGAAAACGACACTCAATAATATTTTAATTTTATAGTTATCTATTACAAGCGGCTAATAACTAGTCATTGTATCATAAAAAAAACAAACCTTAACAATAAACACTTAACACATGAAAAAGATTTTATCGCTGGTTTTAGTTTCGGTATTAGGAGGAGCAATTACTCTAGGAACATATAAAACCTTTTTAGAAGAAAAACAAGATGTTGTTACGACACAACAACAAACTGCACCTGTATTTATACCTACCAATAATACAGTAAGTAATACTAATTTAACTGCAATGGAAAACATAAGTTTTGTTACTGCTGCAGAAAAAACTGTTAATGCTGTTGTGCACGTAAAGAACGTAACGATTGGTAGTAAACAAATTACACTTCAAGATTTATTTATGGGGCGTACACAACAACGTAGGCAACTAGGCACTGGTAGTGGTGTTATTATTTCTCCAGATGGTTATATTATTACAAATAACCATGTTATTGAAGGATCGGAAGCCTTAAGTGTTACTTTAAATAATAATAAAACTTTTAAAGCAGAAATAGTAGGAACTGACCCCAAAACGGATATTGCTTTATTAAAAATTGAAGCAGATGAAGATTTACCATACACTACCTTTGGCGATAGTGATAATGCTAAAATTGGTGAATGGGTATTAGCCGTAGGTAACCCATTTAATTTAACGTCTACTGTAACCGCAGGTATTATTAGTGCTAAGTCTAGAGACTTATCTGGTAATAGCAGTCAATCTTTTATACAAACAGATGCGGCAGTAAACCCCGGGAATTCTGGAGGTGCTTTGGTAAATGCTAATGGAGAATTAATAGGAATTAATACTGCCATAACCTCGCAAACAGGATCTTACGTAGGGTATTCGTTTGCAGTACCTAGCAATATTGCCAGAAAGGTTATACAGGACATTATGGAGTATGGTAATGTACAAAATGGAATTTTAGGAATCTCTGGAAACTCTTTAAGTAGTGGTTTTGCTGAAAAATTTGGACTTTCTGAAACTGAAGGTGTTTATGTAGATGATGTTGAAGAAGACACTGGAGCCTTTGATGCTGGTTTACAAAGTGGAGATATCATTAAAAAAATTGATGGTATAAAAATTAGAAAATTCACAGATCTTAAAGGTTTTATCAATTCTAAACGACCAAATGATGTTGTTACAGTAAGTTTTTTACGTGATGGTAAAGAGAAAGAAGCTAAAGTTACATTACTAAAAAACAATAGTATCACTGTTCCAATAATTGGTGTGCTTAAAGATGCAAAACCAAAAGACTTAAAAAAATATAATGTAAATAATGGTGTAAAAATCTCTAAGCTTAGTGGTCCATATTCTCAATATTTCATGCAAGAAGGTATAGAAGAAGGCAATATTATTACCGCTATTAATAATGTAAAAATTAATTCTATAGACGAAGTTCAGGAAATTATTAAAAATAGAGATCCTTACAGACCTCTTAGTATTGAAATATTAAATTCTAAAGGCGAAAAAAATAAATACGGACTAAAATAGAAAATAGTAAAAAGTTAAGATTAACTAAAACAAAAGCACTTTGGGTATTCCTTAAAGTGCTTTTGTTTTTTTACGTTAAAAATTTTACGAAAACGTTTGAAATCGATACTTTTGCAAAAATTTTAACAACACACAAAACATTTAAACTAATGCCTGTTAAAGAAAGTTACGAGAGCGAATTAGCGTTTCAAGCAGATAGACGTAGAGCTACTGTAGAGTTTATTAAAATTGTAAGCGATTTATGGTACGACAAGTCTATAGAATTAGTGATTTTTAGAAATCAATTAATTGATAGAAATGTAAGCCAGATTTTAAATCTTCATGAATATGCTGGAGAGTTTGTACAAAAACCTATTTCGGTTTTCGATTCTGTAGAGATAGCACAAGCCATTAAAACTTTAGATGTTCCGCCTGCAAAGCTAGATATTGGTAAATTAACGTACGAGTATCATTTAGAAGAGAAAAAGTATAGCAATGCTATGGCTTTTGTTGCAAATAAACTTAAGGAAGCTAACAATAATGAAGTTATTACTCCAAAAGATGTCGTACTATATGGTTTTGGTCGTATTGGACGTTTAGTTGCTAGAGAGTTAATGACTAGAACAGGAAAAGGAAGTCAATTACGTTTAAGAGCTATTGTTACTCGTGGTAAAGTTGATGAAGTTGTTTTAGAAAAAAGAGCAGCTTTATTACGTAATGATTCTGTTCACGGAGAATTTTTAGGAACAGTTGCTATAGATGTTGAAAAGCAAGCTTTAATTATTAATGGTACTACTGTTAAAATTATTTCTGCAAATCAGCCAGAAGAAATTGATTATACTATTTACGGTATAGATAATGCCTTAATTATTGATAACACAGGTGTATTTAGAGATAAAGAAGCGTTAACAAGATTAAAGTCTTCTAAAGGAGCAGATAAGGTATTATTAACAGCTCCTGGAAAAGGAATTCCTAATATTGTTTATGGTGTAAACCATTTAGAAAATAACCCAGACGAGTTAGACATTTTCTCTGCTGCATCTTGTACTACAAATGCTATTACACCTATTTTAAAGGCTGTAGAAGATACTTATGGTGTAAAAAGCGGTCACCTAGAAACAATACATGCTTATACAAATGACCAAAATTTAGTAGATAACTTCCACAAAAAATACCGTCGTGGTCGTGCCGCTGCATTAAATATGGTTATTACAGAAACTGGAGCTGGAGCTGCTGTTTCTAAAGCTTTACCAAGTTTTGAAGGTAAACTTACGTCTAATGCAATTCGTGTTCCTGTTCCAAATGGTTCTTTAGCTATTTTAAACTTAGAATTAGAAAGCGAAGCTAGTGTAGATAGTATGAACGCTACATTAAAAAAGTATGCTTTAGAAGGAGATTTAGTTGAGCAAATAAAGTATGAAATGAGCGACGAATTAGTATCTAGTGATATTGTTGGTAGTTCTGCACCTTCTATTTACGATAGTAAAGCTACTATTGTACGTAAAGATGGTAAAAATGCAATACTATACATCTGGTACGATAACGAGTATGGCTATAGTCACCAAGTTATTCGTTTAGCTAAACACATTGCTAAAGTAAGACGTTTTACTTACTACTAGTAGATTAAAAAATGAATAAAATTATAGTGATTAAAAACATCTAAACACTATTCTTTTACGTATATATAAAAAGCCTCACCAAAGTGGGGCTTTTTACTATTAAAATTTATATAATTAATCTTTTTTCGTAATATTGAGTATTATTAAACGAACTCCCTGTATGAACTTTCAAAAATCAACTTTAGCACTACTTTTAATAGCTTTTTTCTCTCTAACAACACAAGCTCAAAATGAAACTCCCTCTACAGAAAAGCAATTATCGCTTGATGGTGGAAGTATTAACGATCAGTTTGAATTTATTATTACAAAATCTAGTAACTGGAATGACGAACGCAGACAATCGTATGAAGTCATTAAAAGGAATTGGGTATTAAAATTAAGAGGTAATGTTTTAGACTCATTAAAAGCTGTACACAAAAACTTAAATGACACTAAAGCAACAGTTAATAAACAAGCTCAAGAAATTGAAAAATTAAAAACAGATTTATCAGCTACACAAGGTACTCTAGACCAAACAAATACAGAAAAGGATAGTATGTCTTTATTTGGAATACAAATGAGCAAAGGCGGTTATAATACGCTAATGTGGTCTATAATTGGAGGGTTATTTGCACTACTTTTACTATTTATCTATAAATTTAAAGACAGCAACTCTATAACTAAACAGGCAAAAACAACATTAGCTGAAACCGAAGAGCAATTTGAAGAACATAGAAGAGTAGCTTTAGAGCGCGAACAAAAAGTAAGACGCCAACTACAAGACGAAATAAACAAACAAAAGTCTGGTAATAAGTAGAAAATTCGCTTTTTAATATATTTAAAATTAAAATCTGTAACTTCGGTTACAGATTTTTTTTTGAAATATTATGACAATTATAAGAGCCAATATAACGCACCTAGAGGATTTAGCTCCTTTATTTGATGGTTACCGAGTATTTTATAGACAACCCACAAATATAGAAGGCGTAAAACCTTTTTTAATAGAGCGTTTAACAAAGCAAGACACCATTATATATATAGCTTATATAAATAATAAACCTGCAGGGTTTACCCATTTATTCCATAGTTTCTCATCGGTATCTATGCAGCCTATATTTATTTTAAACGATTTGTTTGTAAATACCAACTATCGTAAAAAAGGAGTTGGTGTCGCTTTAATGAATAAAGCTAAAGACACTTGTAAAGATTTAAAATACAAAGGCATTGGTTTACAAACAGAAACAACAAATCCTGCTCAATTTTTATATGAAAGTTTAGGTTGGAAAAAAGATTTAGATTTACAATATTTTTGGACAAATGAATCTCATGAATAATATTACAAAACACCCACTAACTGTTTTAGTTTTATTAATAGTATGCGTTTCATGCTCTTCTAAAAAAAGCTCTCAAAATAAAGCGCCTTTAACACCTACTATCAATTCAATAACTATTCAAAAAGAAATTATTGGTAAGCTTACTGGTAATAAAATGATAAATGATAGCACCGTATTAAAAAGTAGATACACAGAAAACGAAAGGCTTGTAACTAAAAATTATTTAAAAACTTTAGTAACCGCTATTGGTTTAGAGGTAAAAGAACATGATTATTTAGTACCTAATACTAACCCGAAAATTTCTATTGTATATTATACTGGTACTAATGTATATGCTACCTTACCTGCTACGAATAAAAGTAATGAGTATATTATTTTAGGGGCACATTATGACACTGTTAAAAACTCGCCTGGAGCTAATGACAATGCTACTGGTGTCGCAATGGTATATAGTGTAATGTCTAACCTTAAGGCACTTAACTTTAGAAATAAAAATGTAATGGTAATATTCTTCGATCAAGAAGAAAAAGGGTTAATAGGTAGCAAAGCTTTTGCAAAAATGCTTAAAACAAAAGGCTATAATATTCACTCTGTACATACTGTTGACCAAATGGGATGGGATCATGATAAAGACATGGCTATAGAATTAGAACTCCCAACAAAACGTCTTGAAGAAAAGTATAAAACTATTGCCGCTAAATACAATATCCCTATACATATTTCTAATGTAGATTTAACTGATCATGCTGCTTTTAGAAATATTGGTTATAATGCTATAGGTTTAACCGAAGAGTTTAAAAATAAAGATACAACACCTCATTATCATAAATCTAGTGATACTTATGAGACTGTAGATTTTAACTATTTATCTTCAACAACCAACATTATGTATTTAACCATTAAAGCACTAATAACCGAATAATCTTATATTAAGAATGAGACCAATTATTAGCATCATCACTATTATTAGGAGATAAGCCTATTATATCGCCATCTGTATTTACACCTAATCCTAAAACTGTTCTGTTTACATAATTAAAATAGCTTGCTACTTGATTTAACTCAAGGATTTCTCCATCTGTAAACCCTAAAGCTCTTAGATTTATTATAACACTTTCTGTTATACTTGTGTGGTCTACAGTTAATTGTTTTGCATACTGTAAACCTGCTACCAATTTGTCATCAAAACAATGGTTTAATTTATCTGCTTTAATAGCATTGTATATTTCTTGCGATTTATTATCGTCATCCAATAAACGGCTTAATCCCGAAAAATGATGTTCTACACAATAGCTACATTTATTAAGGGCACTAACATAAACCCCTATAGTTTCTAAATACCATTTTGGCAAGGTATTATTAGAGTTATGTAATACATTTTTATACAACGTCATGTGCCCAATTAAAGAATGGGGTCTTAAACTATGTATTGCTAGCACATTATCTACATTATTATCTGGCCCTTTTACTTTATCATAAATTTTCTTTAAACGCGATTCTGCTTCGTTATAAGGTATTACTTTTATCCAACTCATTTTTCTTTTTTTAATTTACTCGTTTTAAATCTAAATGTTGAAAATCGAAACTAAAATCTATATTAGGCGAAATTCCTTTTATTTTAATGTTTTTTGCTTTTCCTTTATCGTCTAAACTAAAAGTTACAAAAGCATCAGCATTCATATCTTGGTATTCCCATTTTACAGCAAACGTATTGTCTTTATAATATTGCAACTCGCCATTTAATTTAGGAGATCGTAATGACTTAATATATAACTTACCATTATTTTTAAAAACTTCCATAACTCCAAACCAGTTATCCTTATATGAACCAATGTAATTTTTAGGCTTTATTTTTGATGCATCTGCAATAGAAACATCTTTCCATACTTTCTCGGTAAAATCATCATTGCCACTAGCCCTTTGTTTAAAATATGCCGCATACTTATCTACCCATTTAAAATCATCTAGTTCTAAATACTTATCTACAATAGCATTGGCTACAGAAGAAAATAATCCACCTCCATCATTACTAGTATTTGTTAAAATAACAATTCCTAAATTTAAATCTGGAATCATAACTGTATTAGAGAGCATCCCTGGCAAACCTCCTGTATGCTCTACTTTCATATTTCCTTTTACATCAGATAAAAACCAACCTAAGCCATAACCAGAGAAATGAGAGTTGTAACGTGGGTTTGGGTTTACTCCCATTACGGTATGTATCTTCCACATTTCTTTATGGTTTAAACTTGTAAACAATTGTTTATTTAAGCCGTCTCCATATTTTCCTTTATTTAACTGTAAAAGCATCCATTGGCATAAGTCGTCTACATTAGAAAAAATACCTCCAGCTGCACCATTAATCATTTCTTTAAATGTAGGTATAACTCTAATTGTTCCTGTCTCAGTCGAGTGGGATGCAGATAGATTACTAGTATCTTTAATTTGATCTAAAGATGCGTAACTATTATCCATATTTAAAGGTTCCAGAATACGTGTTTTTATAAAGGCCTCCCACGACATTCCGCTCTTTCTTGCTATAAGTTCTCCTGCTACTAAATACAAAAGATTATCATAATCCCACTTTGTTCTAAAAGCAGATTCTGGTTTAAAATGTTTAAAATTTGCTAATAAATCGTCTATTGTAAAATCAGATCCATCGGGAAAAAACATTAAATCTCCCATCCCTAATGG